>JALHNX010000068.1 GCA_022843305.1 Pyrinomonadaceae bacterium
CTTTTCCGGCAATTATCGTGACGGTTGTTGTGATGTGCGTTATTTTCGGAGGCATCATCGCGGCTTGGAAAATGCTCGGCGGCAGGGCTTCGGAAAGAGTTGACATCAATATCTCTACTCCGACGACATCGCCTTCGATAAACAGAACGCCTGTTCCGACCAGAACACCTGACGTGGATGAGCGTTGGCAGCCGATTGATTATAACGCAACCCTGTTCGGCACGAATTTGACCTTCTATCGCGGCACGACACCCGAACAGTGCAAGGCGGACTGCGACGTAAATCCCAACTGTAAAGGTTTTACGCTGATTCGCGCGGGCGCGTATAATCCAACCGACCCACCGATGTGTTATCTGGCATCCGAGGTGACGGGGTCGAATGCTTCACCCTGCTGTATCTCGGGAGTAAAAAAGTAAAACCGGTTTAGATCTTATTTGAAACTTTTCTGAAATATTTCCCGCGTTATAAAGTGCAAAGGCTTTTTGCCTTTTGCAAGGAGAGAATTTATGAATATTACCGAAATCGCACCGGACGTTTACAGGTTATCGCTGTATGTGCCGGAAGCTAATTTGCAGTTTAATCAGTTTTTGGTCAAAGACGACGAGCCGCTGCTGTTTCATACCGGAATGCGCGGGATTTTTCCCGAAGTAAGAGAAGCGGTGGCGAAGATCATCGATCCGGCAGACTTGAGACACATCGGTTTCAGCCATTTCGAGGCGGACGAATGCGGCGCGTTGAACGATTGGCTGGCGATTGCGCCGAATGCGGAAGCGGTTTGCAGCTTTGTCGGCGCGGAGGTCAGCGTCAACGATTTTGCGGCGCGTCCGGCGAGAGGTTTGATGGACGGCGACACGTTCGAGACCGGAAAGTATAAGTTCCGCTTCATCCAAACGCCGCATCTGCCGCACTGCTGGGAAGCGGGTTTGCTTTTTGAAGAAACGAATCGAACGCTTTTCAGTTCGGATCTGTTCACGCACGAGGGCGAGGTCGAACCGCTGACCGAAAAAACGATCGTCGAACCGGCACGCGAAACTTATCTGAGCTACAACGCCGGTCCGCTTGCCGGTTACCAGCCCTATACGCGGCAGACCGAAAGCAATCTGCAAAAGCTGATCGCGCTCGAACCGAAGACGATCGCGGCGATGCACGGCTCTTCGTTCGCGGGCGACGGCGCACAGGCTTTGCGTGATTTGGGCGAGGTTATGCGCGAACTTTTGTAGAAAATAAAAGCGGCTCGTTTGGACTGGAAAACGTCATTCAACGCTTGTTGGATGGCGTTTTGTGTTAGCGGAATTTGTTAATTTTTTATTAAAGCAGTTTCAAAGTTAGCTTTCGTTTCGGGCAAAATGCTATGCTCAAATTACGTTTTTTATGTTCAATAATTTCTCAAAACCGCGCCGTGTCGTGATTACGGGTTTCGGATGCGTAACACCAATCGGCATCGGACGCGAACAGTTTTGGGAATCGCTTCGGACGGGCAAAAGCGGCGTCAGCCGAATCGAAGGTTTTGACATCACAGGCTCGGCTGTTCAAATTGCCGCCGAAGTCAAGAATTTTGACTGGCAAGCCGAACTAAATCCGAAAGACCGCAAAAATGTCTCGCGCTGTGTTCCTTTAGCCTTAAAAGCGGCGCGTGAAGCTATTCAGGATTCAAAAATAAACACCGAAAATCTATCGCTCGAAGAAAAACGAAAATTCGGCGTGTGTCTGGGAACAGGCGGCGGCGGTTTGGCATTTACCGAACGGCAATACGTTTATTGGCTGACGGGACAAGCGGGAAAAGCGAGTATTTATACGATTCCGAGTTCGACGCACGGCGGTCTTTCGTCAGAATTATCAATGGTTTTCGGGCTGCACGGGCTTTCGCACATCGTTTCGACGGGTTGCACTTCTTCGACCGACGCGATTGGTTACGCGGCACAGCATATCGCTTTAGGAAAACAGGATTTGATGCTCGCGGGCGGCGTTGATTCGCCGATGGCGCGTGGAATTTTGGAAGGTTTCAACGTCATGACGGTTTTGACAAGAGATTGGAACGACGAACCGGAACGCGCGTCGCGCCCGTTCGACAAAAATCGTTCAGGCATCGTAATCGGCGAAGGCGCGTGGGTTTTTGTCCTTGAAACATTGGAAAGCGCATTAAATCGCGGCGCGAAAATTTACGCGGAAATCAGAGGCTACGGCTCGACCTGCGACGCTTATCACCGCGTTCGTTTGGAAGAAAACGGTGTCGAACCGGCGCGTGCAATGTCGCTTGCGCTCGAAGATGGAAATGTCGCGTCTGATGAGATTGATTACATAAATCTGCACGGCACGGCGACGCAGTTAAACGACCGCATCGAAACGAAAGCCATCAAGCTCGCGTTCGGCGAAAAAGCCTATAAAATTCCGATGTCGGCGACCAAATCGCAGATCGGGCATCCGCAGGGCGCATCGGGCGCGGCAGGCATCGGCGCGGCTTTGCTTGCATTGAATAAAGGAATCATCGCGCCGACGATCAACCTCGACGAACCGGACGAAGCCTGCGATCTCGATTACGTTCCGAACGTTGCGCGTTCAGCGGAAGTCAAAACCGCGCTCTGCAACTGCATCGGTTTCGGCTCGAAAAATTCCGCACTGGTTTTGCAAAAATCGGTTGATTAATTCGCCGCTTTTGATCGTTGCAGAATTTTTCGGACGATCATTGATAAACCCAAAATTGTTATCGCCGGAAGCCAGACCCAGACGAATTCGCTTAAAATCACCACTATTCCGCGACTGCTGAAAAATCTTAAACCAAGCGGCGAAACTTCGATCGGTTGCCACGGGAAGAAGAATCGCTCGTTCGTAAACGGCGCGAAAATCGCCGCGCCCGGACCGCCGTCGGTCAGCATATCGAGCATAGGATGCGAAAGCGTTGCGAGCGAAAAAAAGACGGCGAGCCGGGCGAATGAAAGCGGCGTTTTCAGCAATTTGCGGGCGATCAAAGCCGCGAAAATGCCGAACAGAACGGCGAAAACAATCGAATGCGTAAACCCGCGATGCGCAAACATACTTCCGCGTTGAACCCCGAACGAATAACCGATAACATCCGCATCGGGAATAATCGCGCAGACGGCGGTCAGAAACCAGAACCAAAAAGAAACGGGCTTTTTCAGAAAGGCTTTGCCCGTCACGGCGGCGAAAACAGCGTGTGAAAAAATAGTCGGCATAATTTGAGCGTTAATTCTAAAACCCTTTGCTTGTTTAATGGTAACTCCATTTTAACTCTCGAATGTGCCAAGATAAAATTAGTGGCAAAGGATTTTCAAAAACGCAGTTTGAAGCTCGAACGAATTGACACGGGCGATTACACTTCGGAAGAATACGACCGATTTCTCCACGATATTCGATTGGTAAATCGTTTTGCGGGCGACAACCGCGCCTTGAAAAATTCGCTTTTGCGCGAGATCAAGCGCGAAAATTTACAGGCGTTTTCGGTCTTGGATGTCGGCGCGGGTTCGGGCGAACTGCTGCGCGTAATCGCCAAATTTGCGCGGAAAAGCGGGCGCAGAGCAAATCTTTGCGGCTTGGAATTAAATGCGCGTTCGGCTGTTTCAATTCTCGAAGAATCGAAAGATTTTAAGGAAATCAAAGCGGTTCGCGGCGACGCGCGCGCTTTACCGTTTAACGATAACGCCTTTGATTATGCCATTTGCTCGCTTTTTACGCATCATTTTACGGACGAAAACATCGTCGGAATTTTAAGCGAAATGGCGCGTGTTTCGCGTCGCAAAATTTTTGTGATTGATTTGGAGCGGCACAAAACGGCTTACGCGCTTTACCAGATGTTCTGCGCCGCGTTTCGCATCAGCCGGCTTGTTGTCGAGGACGGTTCGCTTTCGATTTTGCGGTCTTTCAAACTTGATGAATTAGAAATTTTAGCCGAAAAAGCAAATCTGGAAAATATTTCGGTAAAAAAACATCTGCCTTTTCGCCTTGTTTTAGAAGCTGAAAAGTTAACTTGAATTTTCAGACTTCAATTTTTCGAGATGGGCTTCGACCGATTTGACGGCAAGCGGCAAAAGCTCCGGTTTTAATCCTTGATAAACAATTTGGGTAATTTCTTCCGCCGTTTTCGCGTTCTCTTCAATCGCTTTCAAAATCTGCTTTTCACGCTTTAAACGATGCGCGATGTATTCTTCGATTTTGCCCCGCGCATCAAAAATCGCCGCGCCGTGCGAGCCGCACAGGAATCGCAAATTCGGCAGATTTTTCATCCGTTCGAGCGAATTTAAATAATCCGTCATATCGCCTTCGGGCGGCGCGATCAGAACCGTTCCCGCGCCGACGACGTTATCGGATGAAAGCAAAAATCCGCGCTCCGCGTCATAAAAACAAAGATGTCCGCGCGCGTGTCCGGGCGTGTGAAGCGCTTTTATTTCAAAACTTGCACCGGCTTCGTCTTGCAAATTTATGATTTCGTCGGCTTCGATAAATTTCTGAAACGCGGCTTTTCCCTGCAAACTTTCCGCCGTGATTTTGTGCGCCGAAACCGGAATCTCCAAACCGAATCTTTCGTGCAGATGATTCTGCAAAAAGGTTTCGCCGCCGAAATGGTCTTTGTGCAGATGCGACACGATAATCTCTTTGCACCTGAAACCTCGTTCGATAAAAGAATCTACAAGCTCAAAAAGTTTCGCCAGTTCCGATTCGTCTTTTGAAGCCGCGTCAATGACGATAAATTCCTTGCGCCCGACAATAAAACAGTTCGTATGCGTTGCGGGCGGCAGCGTTTCGGTTTTCAGCGGAAAGCAGATAATGCGCGGGTTGAGTTCGATAAAATTGATCGTGCCGTCGCATTTTTGCGATTTTTCAAGAAGCGTTTTGATTGATTTTTGTAAATCGGCAGATTCGTTTTTTGCCAATTCCTGCAATGAAATCAGAACCGGCGGCGCGATTAAAACTTCGGAATTTGCCCAACGCTTCAAAGCCTCTTTCGGCGTAATGAATTCAACATTTTGCATTTCCGAAATTGCCGCGTAAGGCGTTTGCTTCGGCGGACATTGAGCGATAAAAAAGCGCGTTTTAAATCTGACGGGCGAAAACTTCGGCGTTGTCCAGTGTCCGGTATAGAAAAAATCTTCCGCGTCAATCCATAAATTCCAGTCAGCAAGAATTTCGGCAAAATTGCTTCTGCCGGAAATCAAATCGTCGTGCAAAGACGCGCGTTGTCCTTTCGTCAATTTTTCGCCGTTGCGAACGAGCAAAACGCCGGCTTCTTCAAATACTTCGCGGACGGCGGAAACGATAAATTTTTCCAAATCCTTGTCAGCGCAATTTTTGACGGAAATTTGCGCGTCAGTTTCATCCGTTTTTCCGCCCGGAAAAGCGTGAAAACCGCCGAGAAATGAAATTTTCGGATTGCGCTGCGCCCAGAGAACTTTCGATTCGTCCTGATTTAATAAAATAATCGCCGAAGCATCTTTCGGCGTTGCAGATTTTTGATTCACACAAATATGTTAAGGGTAAAAGGATAAAAGGGTAAAGAGGAAAAAGTTGGTTGCTTGGATATGCGCAAACTTTTCCCCCTTTACCCTTTTAAGAAAACATTCCGAGTTTTGCCAATTGCGTCAAACTTTCGTCGAGCCATTCGGGCAAATCCTGCAAAAGCGTTTCTTTGTCTTCGATGTCTTCGCTTTGTTCGATGAATTCGCGCATTTCGACAAGAATTTGTTCACGATTTCGCGTTCCGTCGCAAATTTCGAGGAGATGGCGCGAGATTTCGTCTTCGATTTTTACGTCTAAATTTAGAAGCGTCAAAACATTGTTCGCCTGCGGAAGCTGCCAAACTGCGAGAGCGTTGACTTTCGGTTTTTCGCTCGCTTTGGTCGCGGCTTCGGGCTGAAAAAGATGAAGTTCGATCAAACTCGTTCCGCGACAGATTTGCAGTAAAATCGCGCTTGTAATATAAAACTGCTCGTCCCAATTTTCTGTTTTAAAACCCTGACTTTCAATTCTTTCCTGCGCTTTTTGCAGAAGCTCCGAAAAAGAAATCGCGCGTCCCCAAATTTCGCCCAAAGTAACGAGCGCGGCTTTTGTCAAAGGATGGTCAATTTCGATGCCGATGCCTTTCATTCCGACAAATTTTTCCCTTTTCGGTGTCGCCAGTTCGGGAGTTTCCGAGACGGCACGAATCGAAGAGGAAAGCAGAAATTTATTCATCACGACGGGTTCGGGATTGCGGTTTAATTCAACTTCTACACGGCAGAAAAGCGTCTGGCGGAAAATTCGACCGCGAAAGAAATCCAAGTATTGCTCGCGTTCGATGATGTCGTCGAGCGATTCGATAAACTCTCTGGCTTCAGCAGATAAACTCTGCGTTCCCATCGCGTGAAGCTCGGCTTCGGCGAGATATTGCAAATTGTTTTTCTTTAAGAGTTCGGCGAATTCGTGAAAGTAAAAAGCGACATTTAAATCGGATAAATCGTCGTGAAAAATATCCGCCGCGTCGTGTTCAAAATGACGTTTCAACTCGGATTGCAGAATCGGCGCGAAGATTTCTTTTTCGGTCGCGTTTTCGCCTAAAAACGCGAGAAACGAAACGGCTTTGCCGACCTTTTCGAGCGGTTCGTCGAAATGTTTCGAGTGAAAACGCATCATTTTCTGCACCATCTGGCGATGATGCGCGCCCGGAAAAGCGTTGTAACTGATGTAGCCGACACCGTTTTCCTCTAAAAATTCGCGGTAAAGCGCAAGCGTCTTTGCTTGCACAAAATCCGGCACCCACGAAAAAAGTCCGTGCGCGATGACGTAATCGAATTTGCCGAATTTTTCGACCGACATTTCCATCACGTCCATTTGATAAAATTCCGTATTTTGCAGATTCAATTCGTCTGCCGATTTTTTCGCGTCAACGATGTGATTTTCCGCCAAATCAACACCGACAAATTTGGCGTTCGGAAGATTAAAAGCGTGTGAAATCAGATTGCTGCCATTGCCGCAGCCGAGTTCGAGAACGCGGCAGGTTTCGATTTTTGGCGGATTCATTCCGAAAAGCGTCGCCAGACTCGCCAAACGGTCGGGATGTGTCTGCAAGAAAAACTTGCTCGGATACGGCATCACGTCATACGAAAAAATTTCCTTCATTTATCCTCCGAAAAACTTTTCTTGAGACTTTAGCATAAATTTAAAACCATTTGCCCACGAAACACACGAAAGGAACGAAAAATAAATTAAATTTCGTGTGTTTCGTGTGTTTCGTGGGCAATTTCTTTGAGTTTTATCAGTTCAAATCGAACAGCAAAAACTCGGTTTCATCCGCGAGTGATCTGATTTTAAGCAAAGATTCGTCGCTGACCGCCGCGCCGTCGCCTTGTTTTAAGATTTCGCCGTTGAGTTCGATCTCGCCTTTGACGATCTGCACCCACGCGTGGCGATTTTCCGCCAAATTATGTTCAACCGTTTCGCCCGTCGCCAGAATCGAACTGTAAAGATTTACGTCCTGATGAATTGTCACCGAACCGTCCGTTCCGGCGCGTGAAGCAACCAATTTCAATTTGCCCTGTTTGTCTTCGGGCGGAAAATAGGTCTGCTCGTAACCCGGCGTTAAATTTTCTTCTTCGGGCAGAATCCAAATCTGCAAAAGATGCGTTTCGTCAGTCGGCGAGCTGTATTCGCTGTGCAGAACGCCGGTTCCGGCGGTCATTCGCTGGACTTCGTTCGGCAAAATCCGTGTGCCGTTGCCCATCGAATCCTTGTGCGACAATTCGCCTTTGATGACATAAGTCAAAATTTCCATATCCCGATGCCCGTGCGTCGGAAAACCCTGATCGGGCGCGATAAAGTCTTCGTTTATCACGCGCAGATCACGAAAACCCATAAAGCGCGGGTCGTAATAATTGCTGAATGAAAACGTATAATTCGTGTCGAGCCAGCCGTAATTGGCTTTTCCTCGTTCCTTGCTTCGTCTGATATTAATCATTTCTTTTCCTCCTCGATCTTTTCGGAATGTTTCCGATTTGTGATTCAAGTTTACAGTAGAAAATTGGGCGTGTAATCATCAATTGCCGTGAGGTTTTTCTCATACTTTCGGGTGATGCTTAATCAACTAACTTTCCATTGTAATGTGGTGATGGCGTGTCAGAACCATCTGCGGTAGCGGATGGTTGAACTTTCTGACAAAGATTCTCGAAATTAAACTTCAACCGCCCGCTACCGCAGGCGGTTCTGACACGCCAATCAAAAAAAAGGTATTTTCACAAGCAAATATGACTATAAATGAATTCTTACCAAACCGCGTCTGATAGCGAGCGTCGCGGCGCTTGTCCGGTCGGAAACGCCGAGCTTTTCAAAGACATTTTTGACGTGAGTTTTAACCGTATTTTCCGAGATATTCAAATCATACGCGATTTCCTTGTTCGATTTTCCGGCGGTGATCTGCTGTAAAATCCGCGTTTCGGTCGGTGTCAGCTCTTCGCTGCCGATATTTTCGCTGAGAATTTCGGCGATGTCGCTCGGAATATATTTTTTGCCTCGATTGACGACGCGAATCGCTTTAACGAGTTCGTCGGGCGAAATGTCTTTGCAGATATAGCCCGACGCGCCTTTTTTTAAGGCTTTGCTGATTTCCGCGTCGCCCGCCGTGTCTGCCAAAACCAAAATTTTCGCACGTTTTTCCGCCGCGAAATAATCGTCCAGCGTGTCAATCGCACAGGAATCGGGCAGACGCAGACTCAGAATCGTGACATCGGGTTTCAGTTCGCGGAATTTCTGAAAGCCTTCCGCGCCTGAATCGGCTTCGCCGACGATCTCGAAATCCGACTTTCCGCTCAAAACCGTGCGAATACCGATTTTAACAAGCGTTTGATTTTCGATGATTAAAACGCGAACCGGAAATTTCATATTCTCTAATCTCAATTTTCCTCATTTCGTTGTTAAAATCAACAGGTTAAAGATTTTCTTAAAAAAAAGGAATCTTTGCTTTAAAAAATTTCGTTTTGATTTCAGCACGGAAATTTTAACTTAATCTGAGGAGAAAAAATTATGGCAGACAAAAAATACGTCGTCGCGGCGCGCGTTGAAACAGATAATAAAGACTGTATCGTGGTCGAGGAAGGCTCGATGATCATGGCAACACACCGCGTCGTTTACGGACCGGCGACCAAGGAAAAATGCGAGGATTGGAAACGCCGGAATTGTAAATAAATTTTTGCGAACTTCAATCGGCTTCGTGTGTTCTGAAAAACCTTATGTTCATCGGTAAATCTCACCGATGAACATAAGGTTTTTGGTAGTGAACTGAAAGAAAGGCTGTTTGAAATTCTCAATCGCTGATTGAAAAAGAAAAAGCGTGGTTCGCCGGGAGCGCACGCATCCCGGCGTGCTGCGTCGCTTGCAAAGCGGCGTAACAGCCTTGCTCGATCTTGACTCGACCATTCTGCGCATTTATTCGCGCCGTGCGCTCAGCACGCAGGGATGCGTGCGCTCCCGGCAAAGAAAGTTTTTTTTCAAAGTATTACTTTTAGTTCACTACCATGTTTTTTATTTTCTCAACTGAAATCCGCCGAACAGATGAAAGATCGTTCCCGCCAAACTCGTGTATAAACCGAACCGGCTGGCTTCGGAAAAATGCCTTGTCGCGTAGGTTTCGTAAAAGAAGGCATAGATCAACAGAATCGTTCCCGTAAAAAGCAAAACGGAAGCGAAAATCTGCACGTATATTCGCAGGGGTTCCCGACGGATTTGCAGATAAACGCCCAGCACGATGTGAACCAAACTTGCCAGTAAAATGTAAATATGGCGCGAGCGCATCAAAAGCCGAAATTCTTGCGGAATCGCGTCCTTATCGGGAAAATCCGTGCGCATAAGTCTTCCCGTGACGAGAAAAACGATAAAAACGACGATACCGAAGATCAGATGCAGCTTTGCCATATTTTTCAGAATGCCGGAAAAGGAAAATTTCTTCTGCATTTTGCCACGAAATCTGAATTTTTGCACCGCGCGGCGTTTTTTGACATTTCGCGCGGAAAAATACAACATTATTTTTTTGATTATGATTCCCGTATTTTTGATCGGCGGCGGCTGGCGCGCCGAAACATTTCCGCAAACCTACGGTCGCTTTCTGCAAAACGCGGCAAAAGGCGGACAAAAAAGAATCGTGTTGGTTGTCGCCGAAGAACCCGATGCCGATTCGCATTTACAGTTTTTGCGATTTTTCGAGGCTTTTCACGCGGTCGGGTTAAGTGCGAACGAGGCGTTTGAAATGATCGTTTCCGCCGAAAATCCGCTAACCCTTGAAAGATTAGCTGCTGCCGAACCGACCGGCGTTTTTGTCTGCGGCGGTTTGACGCCGGCTTATTACGACGCGCTTTGTATTGATCGCTCGTGGCTCGAATTTTTGAAGGAAAACAAAATTCCTTACGGCGGTTTTTCCGCCGGCGCATCGGTTGCGGGAAATAATGCGATCATTGGCGGCTGGCAACGCGGGATTGAGGGGCAGATCGTTGAAATTGCGAACGAGAACGCGGGCGAGGATTTGGATTTGCTCGCCGTGCGGCGCGGTCTCGGGCTGGTTTCGTTCGCGGTCGAAGTTCACGCGACCCAGTGGGGAACGCTTTCGCGCCTGATTCACGCGGTTGACGGCGGACTCGCGCCCGAAGGCTGGGCGATTGATGAAAATACGATGCTCGAAATTACGGGCGGCGAAATAAAAGTTCGCGGCGCGGGCAATGCGTATCAGGTGCGCCGAACGGACGGAAAAATCTCCGTCGAAATATTTCAATCCCGGGAAGCTGTTTGAAAACACCGAAAGATCGGGAACGAAAACCAAGCATTATCAATTATCAATTACCAATTATTTTTTAGGTTAATCAACAATCGAACCCTTCAAAGTTAATTGATAATTGATATTTGATAATGCTTGGTTTTTTACGTCTTTCGAGTTTTCAAAAAGATTCTAAGTGAAAACGGACGGATTTTACGACAAAAAAGGCAAACGTAATGAAATCAATTAAAACAGCTATTTTACTTTTCGTGTTTTCCAATCTTTTGCGTCCCTCCGCGGCTAAAAATCTTACGAAACGCCTTTCAAAGCGTCCCAACTGCCCTGCAATTTGCGGATGACGACGATCTGCCCGCCGTGATGCGCGTTGTGCGTGTTGATATTTGAGATCACTTCCCACCACGGCGATTGGTTTTCCGCCGATACCATTTGCGCCAATTTTTCTTCGTCGGCAGAGTGAATTGCGCTGCGCCATTCGCTCATAATCGCGTCGAATTTAGCGACTTCCGTCTGCCAATTCGCTTCCGACGCTTCATCCGCACCGGCAAAAGTTTTGCGGTTTTCACGCGTCGAAAAAGTTTCGCTGTTGTCGAGCGTCGAAGCCGGAACCGCTTCGCCTTTGAACCGCCGCAGATAACGCTCGTTATAAAAATTCAAGTGCGCCAGAATTCCCCGGATCGAATTTTCGAGATTTTCCGGTTTCCACGTCGCCTGCTCCGCCGTCAAATTCCGCAAAGCATTTTTCAGCGCGACAAACCAGCCGTTTTCGTCAAAGCAGACGTTAAATTGTTCGAGTAAAATTTCTTTCGGTGTCATAATTTTTCGATTATAAAATAATTCATCTATAATTCTCAATCTCCAAAAAACGAAGTGTAACTTCGTGGTTTTTAATCTGTCTCATCAATAAACTTGAAGTCTAAGTTTAAGCTCATGCCAAATTTAAGAATCCTTTTCGGTAAAAAATTGCGAAAAATTCGCCGTTATAAAGATTTGACACAGGAACAATTAGCAGAACTGCTCGGCGTATCGGTCGAGTTTGTTAGCAATATGGAACGGGGTGTAAACGCGCCGTCTTTTGAAACCATCGAGAAAATAGCACAAGCATTTGATTTGTCATTTGGTGAGCTTTTTACTTTTGAGGATGAAAAATAAATGGCGCAAACTCCAAGATTTCGGGGAGAAAATTTTAAGGGGAAATGGTCGTTAGGTTCTTGGGCTGAACAAAAAATAATCAGCGCAATAAATAGATCAGATTCGCTTCGCGCGGTGTCATATGGAAAATCGGGTGTTTCTTCAGCCAAAAATTTGCAGAAAAGACAGGAATACTGGAATCTTCACAAAGAGCGCGAGTCATTTGGTAAAAGACCTGATATTTTGGTTTTTGAGAGAAGCAACTTTGAAAATTTAACGTCCAAATACTCATCAATTTTGGATAATCTGCCTGACAATTTGGAAAGCGATATTGAGGAAATTGTTGAAAATTCATTGCTTGCAATTGAATCTGAAGCAAGCATTTGGCAAGGCGAAAAGATGAAACATTTCGGGCGTAATTGGGCGGAGAAAACCGGAAATTTGAAACCTTTGAGCGAGGTGAAAAGTTGGACTGCGCCGACCGTGATTGTCAAAGATGAAGATTTACAGCCGCTTGTGGACTGGCAAAACTATTATCGAAAACCAATTTATATTGTGCATTTATTTTACGATATGGCTCTGATGCTGAACTTTTCAAAATTGCGCGAATATATTTCTGACGGAACAGTTAAGGGCGAAATTTTCGATTATGGCAAAGCGTCGAAAACGATTTACAAAACATTCTACGGATTAGCAAAGGAATTCGGCAAATTTACGGAATTAGCAGAAATTATTCCTTTCGTTTCGCAAACCAACGGCGGAAAATTTGAAGCGGATTTGTATTTTGAAGGTGGCGAAATCGAGATCAATCAAGCTACAATTCACGAATGGCTTTCTCTGAAAAATTAGCACCGATTAATTCCTCAAAAAAAATCCGGCATCAAATTTTGCCTTCCTCCGGTTTTGCCAGAGAAACGCTCAGAAACAAAGGACAATTTTGGACTCCCGAATGGGTTGCCGAAGCGATGACAGGTTACGTCTTACTTGATAAAAGTCCGGTTCTTTTTGATCCTGCCGTCGGTGAAGGAGTTTTTTATCAAACGGCGAAAAAATTAAATTCAGAATTGGGATATACGCCGAAACTTTTCGGTTATGAAATTGATTCAGAAGTCCTGAAACAGGCAATTAAAACCGGTTTATCGTCAGAAGATTTGGCAAACGTGCAGCTTTCCGATTTCGTTTTAGATCCGCCGAAACAAAAATTCTCTGCCATTGTTTCCAATCCGCCTTACATTCGTCATCATCGTTTAGGTCGGGAAAAGAAACTATTACTTAAACAGTTCAGTCAAAATTTGGTTGGTTTTTCAATAGATGGACGCGCCGGTTTTCACGTTTATTTTTTCTTGCGTGCGCTCGAATCATTGGCGGAAAACGGCAGGCTGGCGTTTATTATGCCCGCCGATGTTTGCGAAGGCGTTTTCGCGGAAAAATTATGGAAATGGATTGCACGAAATTTTTGTCTGGAATGCGTTGTGTCTTTTTCTTCGGAAGCCACCCCGTTTCCCGATGTTGACACGAATCCGCTGATTTTCTTCATTAGAAAATCTCGTCCGCAAACCGATTTTCTCTGGGTAAAATGTAAAAAGCCGTGGACGAAAGACTTAAAAAACTTCGCCGCCTCCAATTTCAAACAAAAATCGGAATCGCTCGAAATTCATCAAAGACAGATCGAGGAAGGAATTAAAACCGGTCTTTCGCGCTCGCCCGAAAATAAGCCGGATGGAATTGAACTTTCGCAATTCGTTCGCGTGATGCGCGGCATCGCTACCGGCGCGAACGACTTCTTTTTTTTCACCAGAGAACAGGCGAAAGAAAAAAATATTCCCGCCGAATTTCTGCAAACTGCGATTGGCAGAACAAGAGATATTGAATCAGAAGAAATAACTCTTAAAGATATTGATTCGCTAGATAAAAAAGGAAGACCGACGCTTCTCTTTTCTCCGGACGGAAGAAAATTAGAGGATTTTCCCCGCGATGTAAGATATTATCTGCTCAAAGGCGAAGAACTCGGATTGCCCGAAAAAGCTCTGATTTCACAGCGAAAGCCGTGGTATCGAATGGAAAGGCGCGTTCCGCCGACATTTCTTTTCGCGTATCTCGGACGAAGAAATATCCGTTTTGTTAAAAACTCAATAGGAGTTCTGCCATTGACCGGGTTTCTCTGCGTTTATTCTCTTAGCAAAGACGAAAATTTTAACAAAAATTTGTGGCTTGCGCTAAATCATCCCGACACACTTTTCAATCTGCAATTCGTCGGAAAATCATATGGAAGCGGCGCAATCAAAGTTGAGCCGCGTTCCCTTGAAAAATTGATTATTCCAAATAATATAATCAAAAAATTTAACTTGCCGAAACTGTCACTGTTCTAAACATCAAAGCAGTTTTTTCGCTTTTTCAAGCACATATTCGACCGTAAAACCATATTCGCGGAAAACGACTTCTGCCGGGGCGGACGCGCCGAATTTGTCAACCGTTAACGTGTCGCCGCCGTCGCCGACGTATTTCGACCAGCCGAGTGAAACTCCGGCTTCGATGGCGAGACGCGGCTTTATGGATTTCGGCAAAACCGTTTCTTTATATTCGGCGGATTGTTCGTCGAAAAGTTCCCAGCACGGCATCGAAACGACGCGCGTCGAAACATTTTCGGCTTCGAGTTTTTCGCGGGCTTCCATCGCCAGACCGACTTCCGAACCGGTCGCGATCAGGATCAGTTTCGGTGCATCGCCGGACGCTTCGGCTAGAATATACGCGCCTTTCAGAGTTCCTTCGGCGGACGCGAATTTCGTGCGGTCAATGAGCGCGACTTTTTGGCGCGAAAAAGCGAGCGCGGTCGGCGAATGGCGGCGCAGGAGTGCAATGCGCCACGCTTCGCGGGTTTCGTGCGCGTCGCACGGGCGAATGACGGCGAGATTCGGAATCGCTCTTAAGGCGGCGAGATGTTCGACCGATTGATGCGTCGGACCGTCTTCGCCCAAGCCGATCGAATCGTGCGTGAAAACGTAGATGACCTGCGCCTGCGAAAGCGCGGCAAGGCGGATCGCGGGGCGCATATAATCCGAAAAAGTCATAAACGTGCCGCCGTACGGAATCAGACCGCCGTGCAGCGCCATCCCGTTCATCGTCGAACCCATCGCGTGTTCGCGGATTCCCCAGTGAATGATGCGACCTTCGTAATTGCCCGCTTCCAAACTTACGGAAGCCTTGATGCTCGTGTTATTTGACGGCGCAAGGTCAGCCGAACCGCCAATCAGCGACGGAATTTTATTGGCAATCGCGTTGATGACTTCGCCCGAATAAGCGCGGGTCGCTTTGGCTTCCGCGCCTTCAAAAGTCGGCAGCGCGGATTCCCAATCTGCGGGCAGTTCGTCCGAAGCGATTTGTTTGAAAAGTTTGCCTTCGTCTGCGTATTTGTCGGCGTAATTTTCCAAAAGCTCGTTCCAATCTTTTTCGAGTTCTGCGTTGTGTTCGGCGCTCGCGCGGAAATGCGCGTAAACTTCGTCGGGAACGTAAAACTGCGCATCTTCGTCCCATCCGAGATTGCGTTTTGTTTCGCGGACGGCTTCTTCTCCGGGCGCGTCCGAATGGGCTTTGTTCGTGCCTTGTTTCGGCATTCCGAAACCGATGATCGTCTTAACGCGAATCAGCGAAGGTTTGTCGTCAACTTCCTGCGCTTCCGAAATAGCGGCTTCGATGGCATCCAAATCATTGCCGTCTTCGACGGTCAAAACGTGCCAGCCGCAAGCCTCGAAACGCTTTGTCGTGTCTTCCGAAAACGCCAGATCGGTCGAACCTTCGATCGTGATTTTGTTGTCGTCGTAAAGATAAATGATGTTTCCTAAGCCGAGATGTCCGGCAATTGAAGCCGCTTCATACGAAACTCCTTCCATCAGATCGCCGTCCGAGCAGATCGCGTAAATATAATTATCCACGAGCGGAAAATCTTCGCGGTTAAACGTCGCCGCCAAGTGAGCCGAAGCGATTGCCATTCCGACACCGTTCGCAAAACCCTGACCTAAAGGTCCGGTCGTGACTTCAACGCCCAAAGTAACGTGATTTTCAGGATGCCCGGGCGTGGTCGAACCGTATTGACGGAAATTTTTGATTTCGTCCATCGAAACCGATTCGTAACCCGATAAATGCAAAAGTGAATAAATCAGCATTGAACCGTGTCCGCCCGAAAGAACAAAGCGGTCGCGGTTAAACCATTTCGGATTTTTCGGGTTGTGCCAGAGGAATTTCGTCCAGAGAACATAAGCCGCCGGAGCCATTCCCAAAGGCAATCCCGGATGCCCGGAATTCGCTTTCTGAATCGCATCAATAGATAAAGTTCGGATCGTGTTAATACAAAGTTCGTCAATATTTTGTTGTGTCATCGGCGCAGTTGTCATAGTTTTTATTTAATCAGCAGATCGTAAAATTGATAATGCCTTTTTCGTGCTTGCCCGTAAATTTTATGGCGTTTTTTACTAAAGTTGAATTTCGCTCCCGTCGGCGTTTTCAAATTTGAAATATCTTCTATTTTGCCGATTGATTCGAGCGCAAGCAAGACCGCACCGCGGGATGACGCTTCACGTGTGTCCGGCAAACTCATTTTTTGCGCTAAAACATCGGCGATAATCTGCGTCCAGACGGGCGATTCGCGCAGTGCGCCGCCGGACGCAATAATGGATTTTATTTCGCAAACGTCGTTCAATTGGTCGTAAATTTCGGCGAAGCGATAGGCGACCGATTCAATCGCGGCTTGGACAATATCGATCGTGTCGGTCGCCGACCTTAAGCCTAAGACCGCACCGCTTGCCGCTTCGTGATAGCCGGTGCTTCGCTCGCCGGCGAGAAACGGCAGAAACGTCAGCCCGTGCGCGTCGGGTTCGCGTCTTGCGATTTCGTCTTCGGTTATGTCGTCATCTTCTTTAAGCCGCAAATTTTCTTTCAACCAGCGATAAAGTCCGCCGCCGTCCGACAATGCGCCGCCGATGATAACGCGTTCACGGTCAATCCGGTAACACCAAAGCCCGTGCGGAATTTTTCCGGGAACATCGCCTTTATAAGCGACGCGCATCGCACCCGACGTGCCGATCATCAGCGCGGCTTTTTCACGTTTGACACAGCCCGCGCCGATATTGTTTGCCGCGCCGTCGCCGATTGCAAGAAAAAATTTAGTGTCTTTCAAGCTCGCCCAACGCTTTTTATATTTTGCGCCGAGCTGAAAAGTTTGCGTGTCTTCGGCAACAATTTCGGGCAGATTAGATTTTTTTATTTTAAGAATTTTAATCAGATCGGCATCCCAATCGTTGAGCCGAATATCGAAAATTCCGGTTGCCGACGCCATCGAAACGCTCGTTTTTGCTTCGCCGAACAATTTGAGCGCGGCAAAATCGCTGAACGACAGCCATTTGGCGGTTTTTTCAAAAACTTTCGGAAAATCCTTCTTGAGCCACAGAAGTTTTGCCGTCCAAAAACTCGAATGAAACCGCGCACCGGTTCGGTTGTGAACCGCCTTTTCGTCAAGTTTTTCTCTTAAAACCGAAACATATTCGCGGCTTCGCGTGTCAGCCCAGCCGAAAACTTTGGTCGTCGGTTTGCCGTGTCCGTCAATTCCGACAAGACTGTGCCAAAATGACGAAGCGGCGACATATTCGATTTCGCCTTCGATGTTTTTCGATTTTTCCAGAACGTCGTCAATCGCTTCTTCGATTTGCTTTAAGCCTTCCGAAGCGTCAATTTCCGCGCCGCCGTCGTCGGTCGCGGTTAGTTGGCGTTCGTTTTTGACCATTGTTTCGGGCAAAACATTGCCTTGAAAATCGTAAAGCGCGGCGCGCACGCTCGAAGTTCCAATGTCTAAGGCTAAAATATATGAGTCTTTCAAGGCTTTAAGTTTTAAAGATAAAGTTTAATCGAAAATTTATCACAAGAAAAATCGGCTTTTTTAATAGTTTTGTCTTTGAAACATCGCGGCTTTCGAGTTATGATAATCCGCAAAACTTCGCCCGTTTGTGTGTCTTTACAAAGCAAGGAGAATGAAACGTAAATGAAAAAATGTCAAACTTGTGGAAATCAAAACGCGGATGATATGCGCTTTTGCTTAAATTGCGGAACTGCGCTGCCCGATGCGCCCGTGATTGTCAATTTCGGCGGTTCGCAGGGCGGACAATCGAATCCGGGAACAAATCCATACGGCAAAAGCATGGAAACGCAATTCGGTAATAAGCCCGTGTTTCAGCCGCCGCCGCAAAATTACTCAATGGTGCCGCAGCCGAGCCGGGGCGGCGGAAGCAAGAAAATTATGATCGCCGTCGGCGGCGTGGTCGCTTTGTTTCTGCTGATTCTGGTCGCGGGCGCGGCAATCGTCGGCTACAATATGATGAAGAAAAAAGAGGTTGTCGTGGTTTCGCCGACACCGACTTCTTCGCCGACCGCCTCGCCGTCGGCTTCGCCGAGTCCGTCGGCATCAAAATCCGTCTCACCGACCCCGAAACCGACCAGCACGTTGACCTCCAGCGTCAATGCGAAAACAAAGTTTGATAAGGTTTGGGTTGACTACAACGTTACGGAAGACGGCGAAAGAGGAATGCGGATTCACGTCAAATTCGAAGTCAGCGGTATGGAGGGCGTTGATTCATATCTGATGGTTTATTTTCAAAAATCAGACGGAACGAGCTTAACGACCGGCAGTTCGGTTTACGGCAGTATGGACGGAAAAGTCGCGGCGAAAAAAGCCTTGAAACCCGGCTATGATGTAACGGTTTATAAAGATTTGGAAGTTTTTATGCCGTATAGCGAGCTTAATTTAACCAAAGGAAAATACAATCTGAAAATGGATATTGACCTTGCGGACGACGACGAAAAGCTCATTCAGCATCTCGGCTATCACGAATTCGAGTATGAAAAGTTTTAAAACTCGAAAAGTTTGAAAGAAAAAAAGAGTGAGAATTTTCTCACTCTTTTTTCTTTTTATGCGCCGAGAATTTTCTTGAACCACCAGCGAAGACCGACAAAAAGAAATCGGTAATCCTTAAAAAATTCGGGCGGCTTGCCTTCAAAAGCGTGTCCGATAAACTGCAAAACCCAGCCGGCGACAAATAAAACCAAAGCAATTCGCCATGCGCCCGCGACGAAAAAGCACAAAGGAATCATTAAAACCGCCAGCGCGATCATCGGAATTCCGAACGTATGCGTCCATTTATTGACCGGATGCTGATGCGATTCCGCATATTCTTCGATCCACTCGTCCCAACTCTTTCCGCCCATCATAAATTTTTTTCTCCTTTTGACCGCGATTTTACTACGATTTTTATTCTTTTACAAAAACTTTGACGCGCAAACCGTTTTCGAGTTCGATGGTTTTTTCCGCCGTAAAGCCGTCAAGAAAATCTTTCGGCATAAACGCGTCGGCATCTTCGACTGTTTCGGGAATTTCCGTCACGATCCATTTTTCAATCACATCTGCGAAATTTTCGTAAGTTTTCGCGCCGCCGATGATAAAGAGATCGCCTTTCAAATACTGCGCTAACGCTAAAACGTCCGCCTTGCATCTGAGTAGTAAAACATCGGCGCGGTTTTCGAGATTTGCGCTTCGGGAAAGCACGATATTCAACCGTTTCGGCAAAGGCTTTCCAATCGCTTTCCACGTGTGATAACCCATCACGACGGCATTCCCGACGGTCGTTTCCTTAAAAAACTTTAAATCCGCCGGATAATACCACGGCAATTTGCCGTCTTTTCCGATGGCAAAATTTCGGGCGATGGCGACAATTCCGATCAACATATTTTTTCACCTTTATAAACCGCAATCGGCGAGCCTTTTGCGAGCAGGATCGAGAAGGGTTTCGCATCGCTCAGAAATGCGAATTCGTCGCCGTAAGTTCTGCCGAAATCAACGTTTATTTCTTCGTTTTTGACCGAGAAAAGTTCCCATTTCGGATGCTCGACCTTGTATTCGTCCGTCCGGTTCGCGCCGCGTTTTGTATAGCCCCAATAATGTTCGATGATAAATTCGCCGTGCGAACCGTGTGCCGGAACGCCCAAATCTTTGTCAATTTCGACCTTTATGTTATTTACCGAATCGCCTTTTTGCCAACTGTAGCCGACTTCTTTTTCGGTTTTTGTATGGCTCATCCGCCAACATTCATATGGCTCGCCGTAAAGCACACGGGCGACGGTCGCAATCGCATAACGCGGGACGATTTCTTTAACAAAACAAACGCCGCGCCGAATTTCCGAATCGGTTTCGCGTTTGACGTAAAAACGCAGATTTACTTCCTCGAAGTTAATGTGAAACGGAATCGGAATACCCAAAATGCGCGTGTCGAGAAACATAAAACCGACCAGACTGACAAAAAGTTTGCCCTCGTGAAAATCCAATGTCGTGCCTTTCGGAACAAGGTCTTCAAGCAGTTCGGGCGCGACTTCGTAATTCGCCATCACCAGATCTTTCCATTTTGCAGTTAGAAATTTTCTCATCTTTACAAAATCAAACGTTTATCGCCTGCGCGGCGCGTGATGCGTTCGCGGTCGAAATATTCCAGAAGCGGAATCGCGTATTTGCGGGAAATTCCGGCGATGTCTTTGAACGTTGCAACATCAATCAATCTGTCAGCGGAATTTTCGGCGAATTTGCTTAAGTTTGCAACCAGAGTTTCGATCTCGGGGCGCGCAAAATAAAATTCGTCCGTGATTTTGACGATCTCGCCCGAATTTAAAAGAAGCTGAAAGATCTTTCGCGCCAGCGTTTTGTCCGCTTTCGTGTTTTTGGTTGATTCAAGTAGCGCGTCTTCGAGCTTTGGAACTTCGAGCTTTGCCGCGCGGTAAATTTCCGAAAGCCGTTCGCGCAGGATTTTTTCATCCGCCGAAAGTTCGAGATTATGCGCGGCGGCGCGGACGAAATCTTTTTCCGCGACGATTTTTTTGTCGGTTTCAAGACTCGCAAGCACGGTTTTGAAAATTTCCGCCGATAGCCGCGCAAAGATTTTTTCGCGCAGAGTTGCTTGCAAAATTCCTTTTGCAAGCGGCTCTTTCTTGTGAAAATTTTCGATTTCCGCGAGCGTTTTTGTTTTCAAATTTTCAAACGGCGTGCGTGTGAGCAAAAAACTTTCGGCTTCGATGACGGCTTTTTTTTCGATGTTTTCGGAAATCGCTTTTTTCAAAATCTCGCCGCGCCAGCCCGTCCGCGCCTGCAAATCTTTTTGCGTTAAGCCGTGTTCGTTTGCCGTTTCGAGATAAAGTTTGATTTGTTTCGGTTTGTCGGCTTCGGTCAAATTTTGCAGATATTTTCGGATATTTTCCGCGTCTTTCCGGCGATGTTTAACGGCTGAATTGTCCAAAACGCGACCGCCCGCAATCGTCATTTGCGGCGAATATTGACGAATGATAAACCGCTCGTTCGGAATACAAACGGTCGGAATTTCGAGCCGCAACTGCACAAAATCCTTTTCGCCTGGTTTGATTTCGTTTTGCGCGTTCAAAATCTGCACACGCGCTAACGCCTCGATTGTGCCGATGTGAACGCGGACTCTTTGCCGTGATTTGAGAGATTTTTTCGCCGTCTTTAAAACTTCGATTTCGGCATCGAAAATCTGTGTCGGGCGCAGAACGTCTTTTTCCGTCAAAATCATTCCGCGCTCGATTTCCGCATGGTCAATACCGCCGAGATTGACCGCCGTGCGCTGTCCGGCGTGTGCCGATTTCACGGATTTTCCGTGCGTCTGCAAACCGCGCACGCGGACTTTTTTGCCGAGCGGTAAAACTTCCATTTCGTTTGATTCCGCAATTTCGCCCGTCGCTAAAGTTCCGGTGACGACCGCGCCGAAACCTTTCACCGTAAAACTTCTATCAATCGGAAGCCGCGCAATCGTTTCGTTTTTTCGTTCGGGAATGTTTGCGGCGACGGTTTTGAGCGTTTGTTTTAATTCTTCGATTCCTTCGCCGGTTTTGGCAGAAACGGCGATCACGGGCGCGTTTTGCAGAAACGAATTTTCGACGAGTTCCGCCGTTTCGAGATTGACCAGTTCGAGCAGTTCTTCGTCAACCAGATCTTTTTTGGTTAAGACGATCAAACCCGTTTTGGTTTCGAGCAGGCGGCAAATCTCGAAATGTTCGCGCGTTTGCGGCATCACGCCTTCGTCCGCCGCGATGACGAGCAGCACGACGTCAATTCCGCTTGCGCCCGCGAGCATATTTTTGACAAATTTTTCGTGTCCCGGAACGTCAACAAAACCGATTTTTGTTTCGCCCAGATCGAGTTCGGCAAAACCGATGTCAATCGTAATGCCCCGCGCCTTTTCTTCGGGAAAACGGTCGGTTTCAACGCCCGTCAAAGCCTTGACGAGCGCGGTTTTTCCGTGGTCAATATGTCCCGCCGTGCCGACGATTATGTCCATAAAAAGAAAATCCAAGTTTAACATTTTTCTTTGTTAAACCCGGATTTTGAAGTATTTAAATTTACGATTTATTTATTCGATAATTTCAAAATCAATCCATTCTGCTGAAATCTGATTGTTTTCTTTTGCACGATTATCCGTGACGATTATTTGCAGAGCATAATTTCCGGGCGGGAGAACTTCGGGCAGTCTGATGACTTCCGCAGTTTGAATTCGTTGTAAATCGGCTTTTTCGGTCAATACGATTTGTTTGACTTTACCCGCCACAACTAGCTGTCCGTCGCGGAAAAGTTTTATTTGCTCATTCAGTTGAACCGGATTTGATTTTGCGTTGTAAATAACATAATCATAGCGCAAGATCGTTCCGCGTTTGAAACGACGCTGTGCCATATCATATCCGGCTTGTTCTTCCTCATTCGGCTGACTTCCCGTTGATATTTTCTGCCACTGCTCGGTTGTATAATTATCCAGAACAATGCTCGAAAGCATCAATTTGTTTTTCTTCAGATTCGGAATTTCGATAAACTGCGAAGCCGATCCGACTTTTGCCGATTTCGCATCGCGCAGAGCCACACGAAATTGATATGCTCCGGGTTTTTTTACGGGAACTAAAAGATTGTAAACGAGTCCGGTTTCCAAACGCTTCTGATATTCTTTTTCACTTGCTTTAATAGTATAGTTTTGAGCCTTTTCATCTATGACAGTTCCGTTGTCGCCGAAGGTTGCCGCGACAATATCAAAATTCGCCTTATATATGCCGTCCGCTTCTTTTGTAAAATCCAGGTTTTTGATGTCAATCGTCACCAAAGCCCGAATGAACATATCTTTTTTGGCATCTTCGGCAAAAATTGTAGCCAAATTCAAAGAAATGTCATTTGCTCCGAAAGGTGAAAGCAGTGCGCCGTAAATCTGCTGCTGCGGAGTCTTTTTGACCGATTCGATTTTTTTATCCGTCACGCCGAAGAATCCGCTTCTGTAACGAACCTTCAGATCGTCGCGGTTAACTTTAACGGAAACTTTGTTGAACTTAACTTTGTTCGGATCGAATGTGTCGGAATCAGGCTGATAACCGATCAAATAATATCCGCTTTGATCGTCAACCGCTTGTCTTAATCCTTTGGTGAGATCATTTTGATTTACAAAAGGAATGCCGCCGGTTTCATACGCCAGATAACGCAAACTTTGCTGTGATTCTGAAAAAGCGCGCGACCTCTCGGCAATTGAAGTGGATGCGCCGGATCCCGGAAATACATCTAACACTTCATCTTGTGCGCCCCACATTTCCGGCACTTGTAATCCGCGCGGATCAAGCGTATAAATGACAACCGATGAACGGTTTGCCAGATCAGCCAAAACGCGCATCGCCTGAAACGCACGGGTTGATTCACCGAGACCAATAGTTGATTGATTAGGAGCTTGTGAAAGTTTTGCAGTTAAAGCAAATCCTTCGGAAAAAACCATTGCCGCTTTTCTGCCCGGTAATTCACGCATTCCGCTAATTACATAGTTTAGAGAGCCGATTGTTCCGACTGCGAAATTGTCATTGCGAAATCTATCAATCTGATCTTCAAATGTCTGCGTCGCCTGACTCGTCGCGGATCGGTCGCGGATCGGTTCAAAAACCCCGACGCCGCCTCTGCCGTAGGCATTCCATTTGATTCTATCTACGGCAGCAAGAAGTTGGCGTTTATCCGACGTAAAAGACTGTAAAGCGCCGGCGCCGCTCCCGGTTCTGACAATCGCAACCAAATCTCCCGCCTGTATTTGTTCATTGATAAACTTTCTGATCGAATCTTTAACTGCCGGAATACTCGTAAAAGAAAGTCCCAGATCATCAACAATAATTGCATACGTCCGGCGCACTTCTTCGAGTTTTAATTTCGCGGGCGGCGGCGGAACATTGTATTTTTCAACGATTTTGTTTTTTCGCCCCGATTCGGAATTTCCGGTATTTGCGGTTTTGGAAAAGATGTATGAAAAATTTGAAATGTCTTGTTTTTCTCCATTGATAAAAATTTCGAAATCTTCCGGTTTCAAATCCGTTACTTGATTTCCATTTTTGTCAGTTACTACAACGTCCAGCTGCACTAAGTTTGTCGAAATTTTCAAGACATCTTGATCATTGACCGGCAACGGCGGAGTTGCGTTCGGTTGAGGTGTTTGACCGAAAACTGAAAATGTAAAAACCGATAAAAGACATAGGAGAAGAAAAGATAAAACCTTTTTCATTTATTTATACTCCTGAGAATTATTAACATTTAAGGAAATGTATTCTTATTTTATACGCGCTAAAATTTTTTTTGTAAATAGTTTTGGCGGCGGCATTAAAATTATTCAACCCAAGCTGCCGGTTATATTTTTTCATCGCGAAACACTGAAGAAGTAAAAAGGTAAAGGGCAAAATTATGGTTTACTTTTTGCTTTTGCCTTTTTACTTTTCCTGCTCCCATTCATAGCCGAAAAGCGTATAACTTTTTAAGTTTTTATTGTTCGGAATCATATTGCTCCAATTTTCGATAAAGTGTTTTGCGTCCGATATTCAAAAGCCGTGAAGCGCGGGATTTATCGCCTGCCGTGTAGTCGAGTGCCATTTCGATGGCGTGTTTTTCGATCTCGTCCATCGTCGCCGGAAATTCGATTTCGAGGTTTATGGCGCGTCCTTCGCCGGCGGCTTTGGCGCGTTCGTGACGGGCTTGGGCATTGATTTCAAAGGCTTTTTTGCTGATCGCTTCGGGCAGATCGTCGAGTTCGATTTGTCTGCCTGAAGCGATAATGACGGCGCGTTCGATGGCGTTTTCAAGCTCGCGGACATTGCCGAACCATTCGTAATTAACGAGCGCGCGCAGGGCTTCTTTGGAAATTCCCGAAACAAATCGCCCGGTTTTTTCCTTGTAGCGTTCGAGAAAGTGAAAAACCAGCAGATTTATATCTTCGATGCGTTCTCTGAGCGGCGGCAAAGTGATCGGAAAAACCGAAAGCCGATAAAACAAATCTTTGCGGAATCTGCCTTCCTCGACCGCTTTTTCCAGATCAACATTGGTCGCGGCAACCACGCGCGCGTCGGTTTTGACAACTTCGTTGCCGCCGATTCGCGTCAGTTCGCCGTCCTGCAAAACGCGCAAAAGTTTGACCTGTGCCGAAAGCGGCATTTCGCCGATTTCATCCAGAAAAAGCGTGCCGCCGTCGGCTTCTTCAAAACGCCCTTTACGCTGACTCCGCGCATCGGTAAACGCGCCTTTTTCGTGCCCGAAAAGTTCGGATTCGAGCAGGCTTTCGGGAATCGCGCCGCAGTTTATTTTGATATACGGTTTGTTTTCACGTCCCGAATTGTAATGGATCAGATTGGCGAGAAGCTCTTTTCCGGTGCCGGATTCGCCGTTGATCAAAACGGTCGTGTTCGTATCGGCGACGTTGAGCGCGAGTTCGATGGCGCGGCGAATCGTCGGAGCCTGACCGATAATTTCGCTGTGTTTTTGATGAAGCTGCGATTTCAGGCGCATCACTTCGGCACTCAATTGATCGCGTTCCAGAGCCGTCCCGATCTGGTCGGAAATTCCTTCGACCAATGCAATGTCATGGTCTTCAAATGGTTTCGCGGTTTCTTCGCTCCAGACAAAACCGAGGAGTCCGAAAGCGTGTCCGGCAACGCGCACGGGCGCGACCAGCGCGGATTTACCGTTGAGTTGCGAATTAAAAATCAGGCGGATTGCAAACGGCAGCTGCGTGTCAATAATCCGCATCGTTTTGCCTTCGCGTAAGATGTCGCCGAGCGCGGGAAAAGGTTCAAGATCGAGCGATTGATTATGCTCTTCGATCATCTGCAAAACCTTGTTCGGTTTAACGTTCGGCGCGGTTTTAAATGAGGCGAGCGAGATTTTTTTGCCCGTCCGGTCAAGCACGCCGAGCGCACCGTAATCCGCGCCGACCAGCTCGACGGCGCGTTCCAGAACCTTTGCCGAAACCACCTTGAAATCCGAATGCGAATTGAGCGTGTTGGCAATTTCAAGAAGCGCGTTCGTGCGGCGCGATTCCTGTTCCTGCGCGACGTATAGACTGGTATATTGATAGCCGACCGCCAATTGCCGGGCGATGGATTCGAGAAACTGAATTTCCTCTTCAAACCATTCGCGCGGCGCGTGCGTGTCGTGCAGCCCCAAAAGTCCGACCGGTTTTCCGCTCAAACTGATCGGCACGATCAAAAGTGATTTTGTTTCCAGTGCTTTGGCGAAAAATTTCAGCGTCGGATTATCGGCTTTTGAAATATCATTGATCGCGATCGGTTTCGTAATGTCGAAT
>JALHNX010000069.1 GCA_022843305.1 Pyrinomonadaceae bacterium
ACCAGAAAAGGAAAAAAAATCCTGATTATTCTTTTACTTCTTTCTTTAACTTTGCCCGGTTTCGCGCAGACGACACCGTTTTTAAGCGATGACGAAATCCGGATGCTGCGCAACGAGATTTCGGGCGACCGTGCGTTCGAACATATCCGCGTGCTGACGCAGTGGCATCGGGATTCGGGCATGGAAGGGTATTTTAAGGCGATGGATTACGTCGTCGAAGCCGCCAAAACGAACGGTTTGCAGGACGTTTCGATCATCAAACAGCCGTTTAATAACAATGACGGAAGTTTGGCAAATTACACCGCCAAAACCGCCGAATTATGGATGACCGAGCCGGTCGAATTGAAACTCGCCGACATCGGCGACCACGCGCTTTATCTGGCAGACAACAGCCGCGATGCCGACGTGACGGCGGAACTCGTCTGGGGCGGCGACGGCAGCGATAACGCTTTGAAAAATCTGGACGTGAAAGGAAAGATCGTGCTGGTCAATGGCAGTCCGGGCGCGGCGGTCAATAATGCGGTTTATAAACGGGGCGCGGTCGGGGTTGTTGTTTACACGACTTCGGAATCGAAAAGCATGATGGATTTTCCCGACCAATTGCCGTGGGTGCGCATTCCGAATCCACCGCCGGGACAAAAAGGAACTTTCGCTTTCAGCCTTTCGCCGCGCAAGGGCGACACTCTGCGCAAAGTTCTCGAAGACAAAAACGAACAGGATTATTTTGCGACCGGCAAACGCACACCGGGCGGCAAAGTTGTCCTGAAAGCGAAGGTTGACACCGACATCGGCGCGGAAAACGCCCGCACGGGAACGGGGATGGTCGAAGGCTGGATTCGCGGGACGAAATACAAAGACCAGCAAATCGTCATCACCTCTCATTTGCAGGAAGAACAAGGCTCGGCGAACGACGACGGCAGTGGGGTCGGCAATATGCTCGAGCTGGCGCGCGTCTTTAACAAACTCATCAAGGAAGGCAGAATCCCGCCGCCGAAACGCGACATTCGTTTCTGGTGGACGGACGAAATTTATTCGGAATATCAATATTTTCGCACAAATCCGGGTTCGGAAAAACGGATGCTCGCCAATCTGCATCAGGATATGACCGGCGCGAAACAATCTATGGGCAGCCGCGTTCAGCATCTGATCTTCAATCCGCATTCGCGCACGTCTTATCTGGACGCGCTCTTTGAAAGCGTCGGAAATTTCGTGATCTTGACGAATAACGCATATATTCAGGCAGGTCGCGGCGGCGGTTATCCGCGTCCTTTTTCGCAGCCGATCCTCTCGACACGCGGCACGCGCGAAGCCTTCAACGCGCGGTTCGTGCCGTATTTCGGTTCGTCGGACAATCTCGTTTTCGTCGAGGGCATCATCGGCGTGCCGTCGGTCGCGCTGATCAATTGGGACGATTATTACATTCATTCGTCGGACGACGATCTCGACAATATTGACCAGACGCAGCTTCAACGCAACAATTTTATCGTCGGCGCGATGGCGTTTTATCTCGCCTACGCCGAAGCCGAAGACATTCCGATTCTCGCGGCGGAAACCTACGGGCAAGGCGGCAAACGCATCGCCAACGACCTTCAGGTGGCGATGCAGATTCTGAACGCTTCGGACAATTGGGCGGACGCGCATCTGCTGATCGAACAAGGCTCGATCCGCGAACGGCTCGCCTTAAATTCGATGCGCGTCATCGCCGGCAGCGACGCGAAGGCGAATCAGACGATTGATACTTTTCTGAAATTGGTTGACGGGCGCGAAAAACGTTTGTATGAAGAAATCGGCGCGTTTTACCAAAACAAATACGGCAAAACGGCGGTTCGTAATTTATCGGCGGCGGAAACCGACGCGGCGAAAAAAATCCCTTCAAACATCGCTTCGATGGACGAATATTTTACGAAACGCACGTACGTTCAGACGGAAATGCACTCGCTGATGTTCATCGAAACGATGAGCTTTGTTGACGGCAAACGCAGCTATTACGATATTTACAAAGCCGTCAAAGCCGAGTCTCTTGCCGCCGGAAAATTCTTTTACGGCACGGTGACGTTCGAAGATGTCGTTAAAATTTTGGATGCCAACGTCAAATCCGGCGCGTTCAAGTTGAAATAAAAGCCGCAACGCTTTTTTAGCCGGTTCAGGAAGATCGTGTATTAATCAGTGTAGCGAGCGGTGGCGAGCAGGTTTATCAATCAAAGTTTTGATTGTGAATCGCGCCTCGCTACCGCTCGCTATACTGATTTTTTCAGAACTTTACAGTAAACTTTACAAAATGACTTTACAAGAAAAAATTGAACAACTGTTTACAAAATCGGAATTCGATTCGCACGACCGCGAAATTTTCGAGGAATTCAAAGCCGCCTTAAGGCAGGGCGAAATTCGCGCGGCGGAAAAAGATGCGGACGGCGCGTGGCAGACAAACGCCTGGGTGAAACAGGGAATTCTGCTCGGTTTCAAGATGGGCAAAATGGTTAATATGTCGTTCAGCGGCGAATCTTTTCAGTTTTTCGATAAAGATACATACCCGCTGCGCCCGATGAATCTCGACGATAAGATCCGCATCGTGCCGGGCGGTTCGACGATTCGCGACGGCTCGTATGTCGGCGAAAACGTCGTGCTGATGCCGCCGTGTTACGTCAATGTCGGCGCGTACGTTGACGAAGGCACGATGATCGATTCGCACGCGCTCGTCGGTTCGTGCGCGCAGATCGGCAAACGCGTCCATATCTCGGCGGCGGCGCAGATCGGCGGAGTTTTAGAACCGATTAACGCGAATCCGGTCGTGATTGAAGATGATTGTTTGATCGGCGGCAACACGGGCGTTTACGAAGGCGTGATCGTCCGCGAAAAAGTCGTGCTGGCATCGGGCGTGATCTTAACGCGCTCGACACCGGTTTTCGATCTCGTGAAAGGTGAAGTCTTAAAATCAACGCCCGAAAAATCTCTCGAAATCCCGGCGGGCGCGGTCGTCGTGCAAGGCTCGCGCCAAATCACGAGCGGTTTCGGCAAGGAAAACGGGCTTTCACTTTACGCGCCGATCATCGTCAAATACCGCGACGAAAAAACCGATGCTTCGACGAAATTGGAAGATTATTTGAGATAAGTTTTAACAAATTTAGTCGCGGATGAAAGCAGACGAATACAAAAAACTATGTAATCAGCCAAATGCTTTTTCGACGCATGATTTACAATTTACGGAAAGAATTTTGCGCGATGAAAATTCTGTTGTTGCTTTGCATTTAGCTGAGGTTTTACAAAAATCTCCAATTCCGAAACCTGAAAAACATAAGGGCGATACATTTACCGATTATTTTTTGATTGCTTTGCCCGAATCGGACGCAGAAATAATTATCGATGTTTTTACCGATTTAGAAGCTGATGCTGTCGAAAAAGATGGGACAACAACATTGTCGGCAGGTTTTTATGCTGAAATGGCTGATAAGTGGATGAATTATCTGGCTAATCTTAATTCATAAAAGCAGAAATGAAATGTTGGAAGGTTTTAGAATCATTGGTAAAATTGAGCAGATTGAAATTATCGCCATCGGAAATTCAATTGGCATTTTGCCGTATTTGAATAAGAAATTCGGTAAAGGACGCTGGCGAAAACTGAAAGGCGTGGCGATGGTCGAGAGAATTACAAACCGTCGCGTCAGATTGGCTGAAATTCACTGGTATGAGGCGCACGGCATCGGGCGGCGCAACGGGAAAATAAAACGTTGGATGGATTGATTATGAACACGAGATTTGCGGTTTGCATAAATAACAAGGGGTTCGAGGCGTCTCTCGAAGTCGGCAAATTATACGAAATCGTGCCGGATGCGGATGCGGAAGCGGATGATATGCTTCGGGTCATTGATGAGGACGGCGAAGATTATCTTTTTGAAACAAATATTTTTTATCCCTTGAATATCCCGGCGGACTTAGCTGTTGCTTTACACGAACGAATTTAGAAAAATGAACGCTTTAGCAAAAGAAAAAATGCAATTACGATTACCGAAACGTCTGCAAGGTGTTGCGCCGACGCTGATTCGGCAGATTTTTGAGCGCGCTTTACCCGATTCGATAAATTTCGGTCTCGGCGAACCGGATTTACCGACACCGCAGTTTTTGCGCGACGAAGCGGCGCGTGTCACGCTGGAAGAACAAAACGGCTACACTTCGCATTCAGGACTTCTGGGTTTACGCAAAAAAATCGCCGCAAGTTATCCGCATTTGAATTTATCGGCAAATCAGGTTTGCGTAATGGTCGGTTCGCAGGAAGCGATGACCGCCGCATTTCTGGCGATTGTGGACGATGGCGATGAAGTTTTGATTCCGAATCCATCGTTTCCCGCGTATGAAAATTGCGTCAAATTGGCGGGCGGTGAACCTGTTTATTATCGGCTTCCGGCGGAAAAAGATTTCGGTTTTGACATCGAAGAATTTAAGTCGAAGATTACGCCGAACACAAAAGTTGCCGTCGTTATTTCGCCTTCAAATCCGACGGGAAAAATTTTTACAAAAGAAGATTTAGAACAAATTTCCGAAGCCTTGAAAGACACGGGAATTTATTTAATCAGCGACGAAATTTATTCCGACCTTTATTTTACGGACGAAAAACCGCATTCGGCATCGGAATTTTACGACCGAACGATAATTGTTTCGGGTTTGTCGAAATCTTTGAGTATGACGGGTTGGCGCGTCGGTTGGGTGGCGAGTTCGCAAACCGATGTTATCAAAGCCGCGCTGACGATTCACGGCTTTTTGACCGTCTGCACTTCGACGATTTCGCAGAAAGCCTCGCTTCTCGGTTGGACGGAAGAAGCCGAACGCGCCAAAGCCGAAGCGCGTGAAATCTACAAGCGGCGCGGCGAGTTTTTGATTGATTTACTGCAAAAAGAATTAGGCTTGCGCGGAACTTCGCCGGAAGGCGCATTTTACACGATGCTCGACGTGCGAAGCTTAGGCGACGATCTGGAGATTGCCGAAAAATTCCTGCAAAACCGCGTGATTACCGTTCCGGGCGTTGCTTTCGGTTCGGAAGCGAAAGGCTTTTTGCGCGTTTCGTTCTGTAATTCCGAAGAAAAAATGGCGGAAGGCGTGCGGCGGATGAAAGAAGCGTTAGAAAAATAAAAATTATTCTGCAAAAAAAGCGAAAACATCCAAAAATTTTCGATCAATCAGTTTCTGTTCAGGTCGAAAATTTTTACCTGCTGTTTATAATTTTTCGCAGGCGGCAAGTTCTTTTGCCGTTTCGTCCGGGCGGTTGGCGTTGATTAAGCTGAGCGTTCCCGTCCGGCGCAATTCATTCCAGAGACTCAGGCTGCGTTCGAGATAGCCGCAGGCGGCGCGGCGGTCGGTTTCGGTTGCTGCGCCTTTTTCAGCTCGCGTCAAAAGCGCGAGCGATTTGCCGGCTTCGAGATACGAAAGCGCGTGGCGCGACTTTACTCTGGTGTTGAGCGGAGCGTTTTGTATCGCCTCTTCGGCGAGCGGCAGCGCACGGCGAAAATAATCAGTCGCGCTGCGAAGTTCGCCTTTCGCCGCAAAAAGTTTGCCGATGTCAACAAGACAGACGGCTAAATCGTCCTTGGTCTGAATACTCGCGCCGCCGTTTTCCAACTGTTTTTCGATAAACGCGACCGATTGGTTCAAGTTCGCCAAAGCCGCTTCGGTTTCTCCCGCCGCCATTTGCGCTTCGGCGAGAAACTGTTTGGTCATCGAAACGTCTCTGAGATTTTCTTTGTTGTCCGAATCGGCGGCGGATAGTTCCTCGACGATTGACAGTGAACGGCGATGATTTTCTATGGCTTCCTGCGTCTTGCCTCCTTTCAGCAGACAAATTCCGAGGCTGTTGTAACTAACGCTCAAGCTACGGCGTGCGAAGGCGTTTTTCGGGTCTTCGGCAACCATTTTTTCCATCGTGCGAACGACGCGGCGGGCATTTTCGACCGCTTCCGATGCTTGTCCTTCCTCGATCAGCGGAAAGCGCATAAAGATCAATCCCGACATCAAATGCGTTTTGTACTTGGCATTGTTCGGATGAGCGGCGATCAGCTTTTCAAAAATCGAAACGGCTTTTCTGCCGTTGATAATCGCGCCTTTCGAGTCTCCGGTGGTCGTTTGCAGCATTCCGAAAAAATGCAGATTTGTGGCATAGCCCGATTGATATTTTTCATTGTCCGGCGCGGCTTTGACGAGTTCTTCGTAAAGCCCGACCGTCCGGCGATAACTTTCCAGAGCGGTCGGCAAATCGCCCAAATTCGGAAAGCCTTCCATTCCGCTGATGTCGCCGCGCTTGCCGAGAACATTGGCAAGCGAATAGCGGTAATCCGGATTGTCGGGTTCTTCGGCGACAATTCTTTCGCGGATGACGACAGCTTTTTGATACGACTGCAGACCGCCTTTCAAATCGCTGACGGTGTAGAGAATATCGCCGACTCCTTCATGACTGTCGGCAAGATCGTGCAACAGAACGCGGTTGCGCGGTTCGTTGTCAACGAGTTTTTGACGGATTTCGAGCGAACGCCGGTAGCTTTTCATCGCGCCGTCGGTATCGCCCAAATTAGAATGATATGAATTGCCCTGAATGAGACCGATTTTCGCATATGCCGCGCCAAGTTCGCGCTGAAGCACAGGATCGTTTTCGGATTCGGCGGCGAGATTATCCAGATATTCGATGGCACGCCGGACGACAAGCTCACGCGCCGGAGTCGAGCCGGGCAGATTTTCGATTGCGTCGTGAAATTCGAAAAGAAACGAATTTGCAAGCTGGCGCACATCGTTAAATCTGCGCTGCGCTTTGTTTCGCTGGTAAAGCGTCGCGCCGAGTCCGGCGAACAAAGTCAGCAAAATCAAAACCGCCGCCGCCGCGCCGAGGCGATTGCGCTGAATAAATTTTGATGCCCGATAACTCCAGGTGGCACGACTCGCCGAAACGGGCAAACCGATTTGATGACGGCGAATGTCTTCGGCAAATTGCTCGACCGTCGAATAACGGCGTTCGGGTTCTTTGCGCAGAGATTTTAAAATGATGTTGTCCAGATCGCCTTTTAGGGATTTTGGATTTTGGATTTTGGATTTTGGATTTGTTTTTTGTCCGTTGTCCGTCGTCCGTTGTTCTTTGTTTTGATTTGTTCCGTTGCTGTCCTTCTGACGACCGATGACGGACGAAGGACGAAGCGGCTCTGTTTCGCAGACGGATTTGATGATTTCGGCGATATTTTTGCTTTCGGTTTTGTATGGACGATTTCCCGTTAAAAGTTCGTAAAGAATTACGCCCAAAGAATAAATATCGGTCGCGGTCGTCAATTTTTCGCCGCGCACTTGTTCGGGACTTGCGTATTCGGGCGTGAAAACCTGCATTTGCGTCGCGGTTTGATCTTTCTCGGCAGATTTCAATAATTTGGCGATGCCGAAATCAAGTAGTTTTACTTTTCCGTCATTCGTCACAAGCACGTTCGAAGGTTTCAAATCGCGGTGAATGACGAGGTTTTGATGGGCAAACGAAACGGCGGCGCAAACTTCACGAAAAAGATTCAGCCTTTCTTCAAGATTCAGATTTTTCGCCGCTGCAAATTCGAGAATCGTAGTGCCTTCGACATATTCCATGACGAAAAACGGCAAACCGTCCGCAGTCGTGCCGCCGTCAATCAGCCGCGCAATATTCGGGTGTTCGAGCGAAGCCAGAATTTGTCGTTCGTTAATAAAACGGCGCAGAACCGCGTCGGAATCCATTCCGCGTTTGATGAGTTTGAGTGCGGTTTTTTGCTTGAATTCGCCGTCAACGCGTTCGGCGAGGAAAACCGCGCCCATTCCGCCGGTTCCGAGTTCGCCGATGATTTCGTAATTTCCGATTTGCTTGCCGATGAAATTTTTTGAAACCAGACCGTTTTCCAAAACGGCGGAAACGGCTGTTTGTTCAAGCACGTCGGATTCAACTTGCTCAAATTCGAGCAGTTTTTCGACCTCGCGGCGCAAATTTTCATTCGTGCCGCAAACTTCATCCAAATAAACCGAACGCGATTCGGGCGATTTTTCCAAAGAATTTTCGAGGATGTTTTTAACTTTTTGCCATTGTTCAGGATTCATAAACTAATCGTTGAGCATTTTATAAAGTAAAAGTTTGGCGCTTGACCATTCGCGTTTGACGGTGGCGGGCGAGATCGAGAGAACTTCGCCGATTTCTTCGACCGTTAAACCGCCGAAAAATTTCATTTCGACAATTCTTGCTTGCCGTTCGTCGAGCTTTTCGAGTTTTGAAAGCGCATCGTCAACGGCGACGACATCGAGTTGACTTTGATTGGCAAAACTTATCGCGTCATCGAGCGCGATTTGTGTTTTAAATTCTCCGCCGCGCTTTTGACGATTTCTGCCGCGTGCGTATTCGATCAAAATCTCGCGCATCAAACGCGCCGAAACGCCGAAAAAATGGGCGCGGTTTTGCCATTCGATTTCCTTTTGTCCGAGCAGACGCAGATAAGCCTCGTGAACGAGCGCGGTCGGCTGAAGCGTGTGATTACTGCGCTCATTTCTCAGATAGCCGTGCGCCAATCGCCGCAATTCGTCATAAACAAACGGCAACAGCTTGTCCAATGCAGTTTGATTGCCGTTTCTTATTTCGGACAAAATTTGAGTTATCGGCTTTTCAGCCTCGAATTCTTTCATTCAAGAATTAATATTTTCGGTGAAAAAATCTAAAAAGAAAAGGGATTTTCTTCTTATTCTATTTGAATAAAACTAAGAATAGATGCGTTTTTCAATATCATCAAGCGATATTTCGCAAAATCGCAAAAAAAATGAGCCGTTTTTTTGTTTTTTGTCGCATTGCCTGAACGAAGAACTATTTTGAGGGAATTACTTGCTAAATAATCGCCCGATTAAGTTCAGCATAACTCTAATTAGTCTCGAATTGGAGAATTAAAAATCAATGACAACAAAATCTAAGCTGTTTATTATTTTCGGAATAATATTCTTGGGAATGTTTATTTTCATCATCGGTTCGGGATTTTTCATCCTTTTTGTGTCGCCGATGATTTATGGAAAGCGGGCTGTCGAGCTAAACCGGGAACGCTCTGCCGAAACGTCCGGCACGATTATTTCGGTCAGTCAATACCGCAGTTCGGGAGACAAGTATCGCGGCTCAACGTTTAATTCTACCTACAAATATCAATATGTCGTCAGCGGCGTTACATACGATAAAGAGCAAATGGAATCGGGCAGAAACGGCGATGACAAGAAGAAAGGCTTGAAGGTGAAAGTCTGCTACGATCCGTCCGATCCGAAATCGTCCGAATTTTATTACCCGGAAGACAATAAAACCTGCGGAAAATAAGTTGGCGACGCATTAAATTTTGACCCGCTTTTTCGCTTTTTGTCGCATGAGGAATTGAGAAGATGTCGGAAATTAGATGGACAAGCGGCTCGAAGCGTCGATTTTATTTTCTTCGAGCCGTTTGCTCCAAAAAACTATGACATTTAAGTCAGAAGTGCTAAGTTATATGAAGCCTGTCCGTAATTCAAAAATGATTTTTCACTCAAATAGCTGATAGCTATTAGCTTTTAGCTGTCAGCTACTTTTGTAAATTTCAAAAGGTCTTATTAAGAACTTGCAAAATGATGGCAAATCGTTGAAACAACAATTATTTAATTACGCACACCCTTCAGTTATATTAGAAAAAACAGGTAAATAAAGTGAAAAATTTAACATCATTGATTATTGTTTTGTGTTTACTGATCGTTCTCGGCTGTAAATGCCAGTCCGATTTGTTTGATTCGGCTAAAAAGGAAATTCCGATGCCGTCCGCAACGCCGTCGGCAACCGCTTCTCCGACTTCGACACCCGATAACCGCAACCGGCGCAGAGATATTGCTACGAGCGAAAACCCGCTTCTGGCGACGGGAACTTATACCGGCAGAGGCAAAAATGTGACTTATAACCAGACCGGCGATTTTCTTTTGCGGATTGATTCGGTTGATGCGGACGGAAATGTCAAAGCCTATCTCGAAGCCTCGAACGGATTGGAAGGAAGCGCGACGATGACGGGAACGATCAACAGCGACGGAAAACTCGAACTGAGTGGAACGCTCGAAGACGGCAAGAGCGCGGCGATCAACGCAACGGTTTCGGGCAATAAGATCAGTGCCGGTTACGGAATTGCCGACTCGAACCTGAAAACGCAGAGCGGTAATTTTGTCGTCACGCGCCGCTGATAAAAAAAGTTTCAAACATTTTTATGATCCGAAAAGCGCGGGAATTAAAATCTCCCGCGCTTTTCTTTTCGCCCGCCGTCAATTAAACTTTCTACTTTTAGCATTATGAGCAGAAAATACAGAGTCGGAATTTTGGGCGCGACCGGCACGGTCGGACAACGTTTTATACAATTACTGGAAAATCATCCGCAATTCGAGATTTCGGCACTCGCGGCTTCGGATCGTTCGGCAGGCAAAAGTTTCGCCGAAGCCTGCGCGTGGAAATTAGCGGGCGCGATGCCTGAATATGTGAAAAGCATCACGGTTCAGCCGATTGCGCCGCCGCTTGATTGCGACATCGTTTTTTCGAGTTTGCCGTCAAGCGTGGCGCGTGAAACCGAAGAAGCCTTTGCGCGCGCGGGTTATCCCGTAATCAGCAATTCTTCGAGCTATCGAATGGACGAAGACGTGCCGCTGCTGATTGCCGAAATCAATCACGCGCACACCGATCTGATCGAAGTCCAACGGAAAAAACGCGGCTTTACGACCGGATTTATCGTCACGAATCCGAATTGCGCGGTCATTAGCTTCGCGCCGCCGCTTGCCGCGCTGCATCGCAAATTCGGCATCGAATCCGTTATCGTCACGACTTTGCAGGCGATTTCCGGCGCGGGTTATCCGGGCGTTCCGAGCTTAGACATTACCGACAACGTGATTCCGTATATCGCGGGCGAAGAGCCGAAGGTCGAAACCGAAGCGCAGAAGATTCTGGGAATTTTTGCGAACGGCGTGATCGAAAAAGCGGATTTCACGGTTTCGGCGCAGTGTTTCCGCGTTCACGTGATTGACGGGCATACGGTTTCGGCACGGGTTAATTTGAAAAATACGGCAACTCTGGAAGAAGTCGTCGCGGCGATGAGCGGTTTTCCGTCGCTCGATCTTTATTCATCGCCGAAAAAATTTATTGACGTGTGCGACGAGCCTTCGCGTCCGCAGCCGCGCCTCGACCGCGACAGCGGAAACGGTATGACGATTTCGGTCGGCAGAATTTTCCCCGACAATATTTTCGATTACCGCTTTGTCGCGCTTTCGCACAACACCGTGCGCGGCGCGGCTGGCTCGACGGTTTTGAACGCCGAACTGCTGATCGATAAGGGAATTATTTAAAACAATTTGCCTGCGAAACATACGAAACGAACGAAACTGTTGAATAATTCTTTTGCGTTTCTTTCGCTTCTTTCGTATGTTTCGCAGGCAAACAAAAAAGAAATCTCAAAGGCTCTTGTAAAGTTTGAGCAACGTGTCAACTTCCGCCAAACGCATATTATCGGTAAAAGCCCGCCGGTTATTAACTTCTTGCGCGTAATACTGCGTGATTGTCAACTGTTCCTTCCATCTGTCCTTATCTTTGGGTTTAATTGCGGGACGCGCCAGTTTTAGCTTGAGCCGCTGAATACAAATCGTGAAAGCCTGACTGGCGTGAGCCGTATAAATGCTATATGCGCCGCCGACGGCTGTTCCGACATTTTGCGCCGACATTCTTCCGCTCATTTGTCCGCTGGTGATTGCCGAACGGCACGCTTTGCGGAAGCCTTCGGCGATGTTGACAAGCGGAACGCGTTCGGCACGCGAATCGCATTTGTTGAAACTGGCGGGCAAAAGATCGGTCTTAGCGAAAAATCCCTGCAAATAATCGCGCCGTTCGGTCGAATATCTCGAAATAATATCGTGCGGATGTTTACCGTTGATGACAAGCTGGCGCGGAACGCAGTGCGCGGCTTGCGTCTCGTCGTCGTCCGCGCCTTCGTCGTCCTGCCAATAGGCTTTTTCGACCTTAAACCCGCGACAGCTTTTCGGAATTATTTCAGTTAAAGCCATCAGATGAATTTCCAGTAAGATGGAAACGATCGTGCGCTGCCGGCGACCTTCGTGCCAAGTGGCGCGACCTTTGATAGATTTCGGCACGGATTCGTCGCCGAAATCTATCCACCAATCAACCTGCTGTCTGTCTCCCATAATTTAATTGACCGAATGCTTGAACGATTTTGCTAAGAAACTTTATCAAAGCCGGAATGTTTTGCCAAAATAACATTTTACATTCTTCATTTTACATTTTGCATTGATTTGTCATAAATGAAGATTATTTTTCTGCAATTTAATGTAGAATGCAAAATGTAAAATGAAGAATTTCTTTTCTTCATTAAAGTTTTCAAATCGTCAAATTTTACGCTATATTCTGCTATAACTTACGATGAGTTCATACAATTACAAAATAACGGAATTTACCCAAAAAACGCTGATTGCCGTCGGCATCATTCTGGCGGCGATTTTGGTGACGCTTTTTGTATATTACGCGATTGATGTCGTTCTGCTTTTTTTCGCCGCTGTTTTGTTGGCGATCTTTCTGCGCGGTTTGGCGGATCTGGTCAGTCGTTACACGAAAATTTCCGAAGTTTGGTCGGTCTTGATCGTCTCGGTTCTTCTGCTGGCGGTTTTGGCGGGCGCGATCGCGCTGCTCGCGCCTTCGATTTCCGAACAGGTCAGGCATCTGCGTGAAGAGCTGCCGAAATCTGCCCAACAGGTCAGCAATTTTATCTCGCAATACAACTGGGGAAGAACTTTAATCGCGCAGCTGCCGAGTATGAGCGACATCATGGCAAAAATTGACGCGGCGAGCCTTTTGTCCAGCGTCGGCGGTTATTTTTCCTCGACGGTCGGCGCAATCGGCAATTTTTTCGTGATGATTCTGCTGGCGATCTATCTCGCCGCCGAACCGCGATTTTATGCCAACGGCTTTACGAAACTTTTTCCCATAGACGCGCGCCCGCGCGTCTATGAAGTTTTGACCGAAATCGGCTCGACCTTAAGCTGGTGGCTGATCGGCAAAACCGCTTCGATGATCTTTATCGGTCTGCTGACGTGGATCGGTTTATGGATTCTCGGCGTTCCGCTTTCGCTGACGCTCGGACTGATCGCCGGACTTTTATCGTTTATCCCGAATTTCGGACCGATCTTTTCGGCGGTTCCGGCAATTTTGCTGGCGTTTATCGAAAGCCCGATCAGCGCGGTTTACGTTTTGATCCTGTTTATCGTCGTCCAGATCATCGAATCGAATCTCGTAACGCCGTATATCGAACGCCAGACGGTCGAACTTCCGCCCGCGCTGACGGTTTTCGCACAGCTTTCGCTCGGCGTTCTCATCGGCGGAGTAGGTTTAATATTAGCGACGCCGCTGCTCGCGTTCATCGTCGTGCTTGTCCAAACCGCTTATATCGAAGACGTTCTCGGTGATAAAAACACGGAAATCAACCAAAGGAATCTCGAAAATGAAGAAATTCAACGCGAAGACGCGAAGCTGGAAAGGCGCGAAGATTTTAACGACCGGTTGGACGACAAATTAGCCGAATAAATTTCCTTCGCGCCTTCGCGCCGCCTGCGCCTTTGCGTTAAAATTAATTCTTTATGATTGAACGCTACACTTTGCCCGAAATGGGCGCGATCTGGTCGCTTCGCAACAAGTTTCAGAAATGGCTCGACGTGGAAATCGCGGTTTGCGAAGTTCACACTGAAGACGGAATTATTCCAAGCGATGCGCTCGAAGAAATAAAATCGAAAGCCTCGTTTACGGTCGAACGCATCAACGAGATCGAAAAAACGACCGACCACGACGTGATCGCTTTTACGACGAATCTGGCGGAGAATATCGGCGACGCGGCGCGTTTCGTGCATTACGGCTTAACTTCATCGGACGTTGTGGACACGGCGAACGCTTTGCTTTTAAAAGAAGCCTGCGACGTTCTGCTGCCGAAAATTGACGCGCTTCTGGAAGTTTTGCGAAAACGCGCTTTTGAATTTAAAGACACGCCGCAGATCGGGCGCACGCACGGCATTCACGCTGAACCGACAAGTTTCGGCTTGGTTTGGGCATTGTGGTATTCGGAATTTCAGCGCAATAAAGAGCGTTTGGAAAAAGCGAAGGAAATAATTTCGGTCGGCAAGATTTCGGGCGCGGTCGGCGCGTTCGCGCATCTTGCGCCGGATGTCGAAGAAAGAGTTTGCCAAAAACTCGGAATTGCGGCGGCGGACGTTTCAACGCAGGTCATTCAGCGCGACCGTTACGCCGAATATCTCTGCACATTAGCAATTATTGCTTCTTCATTGGAAAAAATCGCTTTACAGGTTCGGCATTGGCAACGCACGGAAGTAAGGGAAGCGCAGGAAAAATTTAAGACCGGGCAAAAAGGCTCGTCGGCGATGCCGCACAAGCGCAATCCGATTCTTTCGGAAAGAATCTGCGGAATGGCGCGCACGGTTCGCGCTAATTCTATAGTCGGTTTGGAAAACGTCGCGCTCTGGCACGAACGCGATATTTCGCACTCAAGCGCCGAACGCATCGTGTTGCCCGATTCCTCAGCCGCGCTCGATTATATTCTGGCGAAAACGACTTCGCTTCTCGATAATCTTGTCGTTTATCCCGAAAATATGCTGAAGAATTTAAATTTAACGCGCGGACTCGTTTTCAGCGGACAATTGATGCTCGCGCTCACGCAAAAAGGCGTTTCGCGCGAAGACGCGTACGTTTTCACGCAGCGTAATGCGATGAAGGTCTGGGACGAAGGCGGCGAATATCAAGAACTTGTAATGCGGGACGCGGACATTTCTTCAAAACTTTCGCCGGAAGAAATTGCCCGCGTCTTTGATGTCAAACACTACCTGCGAAATGTGGAAAAAGTTTTCGCGCGAGTGTTCGGTTAATTGGTTAGTTTTTCTCTAACGAAAATATCCTTTTACGTCGTCCTGCAAGAGCAGAATCAAGGCGGCTAATCCGCTGCCGAAGCTGAAAACATCGCACATTAAGATAAATGTCATTTGCGCGATAGCAACACCCATCGTCAGCCCATAAGCCGGATTTCGATTTAAGCCTTTGATTCCCGAAACCAGCGAGAGAATTCCGATGACTAAAATCACGAACGGAACGGGAATAAGCAGCAGCCCGACACCGAGAGTTGCGATACCGACCAATAAAACCCAAATTCCAAATATTATGCTCCATAATATTTGAAGTGAGCCGATGACCGTTTGAATGATCGCGATCGCCTGTAATTTACCCGGATACATCCCGCCGGGAACGTTATAGTTCATAATATTAGTCTCCCTAAATTCACTCTTGCCAGATTTTTCGGTTAAACGTATTTTTCGGCGAAATTGCCAACGACCGGAATTTTGTAAACTTCACCGTTGTAGCCCTTGATTGCCGCCATTACGACAAAGTAAAGAAGCCCCAACGTGATGACGGTCGCAATCAAACCCAGAAGTCCGGTAAGAACCGAGGGAAAACCAAAAATCGCCACGTCAATCATCATTGTGATAAATACGCCAATGCCGACAACGGCTCCGATAATTATCCCTAACACGCCGAGAAACAACGATTGAAAAGCGTGAAAACGTGCGACCTTATTTGTCTGATCCTGAACGACGACCAGAATGCTGTAAACCAGTCCGAGCGGTAATCCGCAGGCGAGATTGCCAAAGTAACAAATTAAAACGCCGATTCCGGTATCTAAACCAAGCGCGGTTTTACCGCCGCCCATATTTTGCATTGTTTATATCTCCTTTTTTTTTACTATGAATTGAAAATGTTAAATCTTATCGGAAGTCGAAAACTCGTATCGAGAATTTAACACAAAGACATTGATTAAAACAAGATTTTGCGTAAGAATTTAACTATTATTTTATAAAAGATATGAAAGCAAAAGTTTATGTTACCTTAAAGCCGAGCGTGCTTGACCCGCAGGGCAAGGCGATTCATCATTCGGTCGAGTTGTTGGGATTTGAAAAAATCGCCGATATTCGGCAGGGAAAATATTTTGAAATCGCGCTCGACGCGACGCTATCGGATGCGGAAGCAAGAGAAACGGCGGAAAAAATCGCCAAAGACGTTCTGGCAAATCCGGTGATCGAAGATTACCGCGTGGAAATTTCTAATTAGTCCGTTGTCGGTCGTCCGTTGCCGGGTTGAACATAACCAGAGGCGTTAGATTCCATTCAATCAACAACGGACAACTGACCACTGACGACGGACAACTAACAAATCTTATGAAATTCGGAGTTATTGTTTTTCCCGGCTCGAACTGCGACCACGACGCTTATCACGTTATTTCAAAGCACGTCGGTCAGCCGGTTGAATTTATCTGGCACAAGGAAACCGATCTGTCGGGTTACGACGCGGTTATCGTGCCGGGCGGATTTTCTTACGGCGATTATCTGCGCTGTGGCGCGTTGGCGAAATTTTCGCCCGTGATGGCGGCGGTCAAGGAATTTGCGGCGCAGGGAAAATTCGTTTTCGGCATCTGCAACGGTTTTCAGATTCTGTGCGAAGCCGGACTGTTGCCGGGCGCGTTGATTCGCAACAAAAATCTGCATTTTATCTGCAAGCACGTTAATTTGAAGGTTGAAAACTCGAACACGCCTTACACGAGCGAGATTGCCGAGGGCGAAGTTCTTTCGATTCCGATCGCGCACGCCGAAGGCAATTACGTCTGCGACGACGAAACCTTTCATCAATTGGAAGAAAACGGGCAGATCGTTTTCCGCTACTGCGACGAAAACGGCGAAGTGACGGACGAAGCCAACCCGAACGGCGCACGTTCGAACATTGCCGGAATCTGCAATCAGGACAGAAACGTTCTCGGAATGATGCCGCACCCGGAACGCGCCTGCGAAGTGCTTTTAGGCTCGGACGACGGCAGAAACATTTTCCGCTCGCTGACCAAAGCCATCGCCGCACACGGCTAAAAAACGAATAGTGGGGAACTATCAATCACTATTCGTTTTTCACTTTTAGTTTTTCACTATTTCAAACCGCTTCGGCGGAAATTTCGTTGACGGTTAAACCTGCTTCGCAGAGTTTCCAGTCAAGAACCTGCACTTCGTATTCTTCGGCAAAGGCATTTTCGACATCCGCTTTTCTGCCTTCTTCGCAGAAAAACGCGATGCAGCCGCCGCCGCCCGCGCCACAGACTTTGGTCGCAATCGCGCCGTTTGCCTCGGCTTTTTCGATCAGTAAATCCATATGCGGAGTAGTAATGTTCGGCGAAAGCCGTTTGCGGTGCGGATATGAAGTTTTCAAAATTTCGCCGACCGCCGTCCAGTCGTTTTCGAGCAGTGCCGCACGTAAAGCGAGCGAAGAGTCGCGGATGCCTTCGAAAATATCGAAAAGTTCCTTGTCGCCGTCAATATGACGTTTGGTGATTTCCCAGTTGTTCGTGCCGGAATTGCGCGGCTCGCCCGTGTAAATGACGACGACGCGCTTTTGCAGAGTTTCGGTATCAATCGCAAGCTCTTCGCGCTCCATGCCGTCCGCGCGGAAATGAATCGCCGAAACGCCGCCGTATTGCGCCGAATAATAATCCTGATAGCCGGTCGGAACACGGATTACCTGACATTCGACCGCCGCCGCGATCGGGATAAATCTTTCCGGCGCGTAGCGGTTTCCGACCAGACGGTTCAATGCGCCGATGCAGGCAATATTGAGTGTCGAAGAACCCGCGAGTCCCGCGCCCGCCGGAGCTTCCGATTCGGTAATCATTTTAAATCCGGTTTCGGGCTTGAAAAAATAGACGAGCTTGGCAAGCAGTTCGAGACGCGGTTCGTTTTTTAACTCGGCAAACTTATCCAACGATGTTTCAAACGAAACGCCGCGGTCAATTGATTCGAGAATTATTTTATCGTCGTTTCGGGTTTCAATCCGGCATCTTGCCATCAGATCAACGGCGAAATTGACGGTTGCCGCGCCTTCGTGAAACAGGAAAAGCGGCGGAATGTCAATGGTGCCGCCGGCAAGGTCAACTCTCGTCGGAGCAGATGATTCGATTATCACTTATACTATTTTCCTCTTAATTTTTATCGTTATTTGTAATCGCGGTTTCTTATCACGGAAACGAAATATATTACCGTAGATTGTAAGAAATTTAACAGCCCGCAGGCTAACTTTTTGCCGCTTTCGTAGATTCTTTTTTCTCTTCCGTTTCCTTTTCGCTTGATTTGGGCGGATTTGTCAGGTGCAGACGTTCGCCGATATTGTGAAGTTTTTCCTGCGCGGCATCTTCGAAAACGTGAATTTTTTCCTCGATCTTATGAAGCGTTTCCGGCGCAACTTCTTCAACCCTTTCCGACAGCCAGTATCTTTCGACCACATAGAAAATAATGATGCCGAATAAAACGACGAAGAAAAGCGCGATGCCGGCTTTTTGAAAATCGCCCAAGATACTCGTGATCGCGCCGCTGAAAAAATATCCGATGCCCGAAAGAATTAAAACCCACGTCGCGCAGCTGATCGCGTCGAGCATCAAAAAGCGCGGAAAAGGCATTTTGGCGATGCCGTAAAACAGACACATTCCGGCGCGGATGCCGTAGATATATTTTGAGATGATGATGGCGAATCCGCCGAATTTGGCGATCAGGCGTTCGATGCGCGGCTGCGTCATCTGGTAAAAGCGATAATGTTTCGCCTTTTTGTGAAAAAGCCGTCCAATCCAGTAACCGATGCTGTCGCCGACCATTCCGCCCAGAGTTCCGGCGAGAAAAACTTTGAGAAAACTGTAGTTTCCGAAAAATCCGCTGTGCGCCATCGCACCCGACATAAGCAGCGTGATGTCGCCTTCGACGGTGCAGAGCGCGAAAACCGCGTAGATGCCGTAATCGGCGATAAGTTGCGCAAGGTGTTCCATATATAAAATCGAAAAACCCGATTTATGCGGACAATTCAAAGAGTAACTTTCCAAAAGCCTTTGAGTCAAAGGCAAATCGCCGCCAAAAGATTCCGCCGGAAGAAATAAAAAGCCCGAAACTGTAAGCCTTTCGTAAAAAGGGCAAAATTGAAATTTCCTTGACAAAAATTTGAAACGGGCGTAAAAGGTTATTATTGCTCGATAAATTTTAACGCACGTTTTGTAATTTTTGCGGTTTCCTATTTAACTTTTGACGAGGGAAAAAAGCCTTTTCTCCCGGTTTAACACGGAGGCAAAGATGCCCGAACTTAATTTCTGCAACCCGATTTTATTTTCAGCTAAATCAGCCGAATTTCTGTTTCTAAGCAAGCAAGTCAAGCAATATCTCTTTAGCCAAGATCAATTATTTCAATCAAACTGCCGCCGACGGAAAGGTTAAAAAAAAGCCTTTTTGCGGCGTTTTTTATTAAACGCTTCATTTTGAGGGCGAAAAAATTATGTCCAGAAAAAATCGAAAAAAGAATATACCGGCAAATTTTCAGAAAAAAGCGGGCGGCGAATCAAACATCGCGCCGGACGAAAAAAATAAAACCGCCGTTTGGAAAAAGAATTGGCTCGTGATTTTATTCGGCTTGTTTCTCGCGCTCGGAGCGTTTGGCGCGGGCTTGAAATAACCTCGAAGAAGACGCGCAACGCGAAATTGCCCGCCGGAACGCTTCAAAAAACAATCTGAACAACCCGCCGGAATCTTACCTGAACAGGATAAATCCGTTTCTGCCGTCACCGACTCCAACGCCGATGCCGCAATTATCGCGGGAATATTTATATGCCGGCTCGCGGCTCTTGGCGGTCGAAGACGCCAATGCGAATGCCGCGCCGCCGGCTGATTTGGCAATCTGGCGACCGACAAGCGGCGAATGGTGGGTGATGGGTTCACAAGGTTCGTAGCAAGTGACGCAGACTTGGGGAATAAACGGCGACAAGCCGGTCGAAGGCGATTACGACGGCGACGGCAAGACCGACTTTGCCGTTTTCAGACCATCGAACGCGACCTGGTATATCATCAACAGCGGCGGCGGCGGCGGACAATTCACCTTCGGACAAACGGGCGACCTGCCCGCCCAAGCCGATTACGACGGCGACGGCAGAACCGACGCGGCGGTTTTCCGCCCGTCAAACGGGACTTGGTATATCCAGCAAAGTTCGACGGGTCAAACCGCGACCGTGCAGTTCGGACAATCCACAGATATTCCGGCTCCGGCGGATTATGATGGCGACGGCAAAGCGGATATTGCCGTCTGGCGCAGTTCGGAAACGAAATTCTATGCATTCAACAGCAGTAACGGCGCGTATCAAACGTCGTTCATCGGACAAGCCGGAGAGCCTGTGTCAGCCGATTATGACGGCGACGGGAAAGCCGATTTCGCGGTGAAGAACGGAGCGGACTGGAAAATTCTGAACAGCTCTTCACTGCAATTTCAAACGACGAGTTGGCAGCTGGCAGACGATATTGCGGTGCAGAACGACTATGACGGCGACGGCAAAGTTGACATTGCCGTCTGGCGAAGTTCAAACGGGACTTGGTATATCAAAAACAGTTCGGACAATTCGACGCGCACAACGCAATGGGGAATAACAGGCGATACTCCGGTTCCCGCTTTTTACCGTAGGTAGCTTCAACTAACAATGTAAAAATCACAAATAATAAGGGTTAATAAAACCGAAGCAGTTTTAACAAGAAATAAAGTTTATGAAAAACACAACAACCAAATATTTTTCAGATTATTATTTTTCAAAGTTAGTGAAACAACTATTGCCTGTTGCTTTTTTAGTAATGTTTTCAATTCAATTTACATATTCGCAACAAGTTCCAATGCGTGCTAAAGACAACAAAAGCACGATAAATGCAACCGAATTTGAAAAAATTAATTTATCAAGCGGTAACTTCAGTTTTAATTTACCGTTAGTTTCATTAGGCGGTCGTGGTGTTGGTAATGGTTTTTCTTACAACATTGAATCAAGATGGCGGAGAGATTTTGTAACAATAGGATATTCAGGTTCAAATCCAAATGTGACGGAAAGGATTGACCCTGATCCGTATGCTTTGAAGGGTATTTTTCCACAAATTGGCGGTTATCTGGTCGGTAATACTAAAACAGTCGATGTCGGAGAAGTCGGACCCTGCTCAAATGAGATGTATCCGCGAGCAGAGCAAAAAGAGTTCAGACTCAATTTTACAGGTTTCGGTGGACAAAGTTTCTCCTTTATCAGCCAACTTACCGACGGCGAAGATGTTTATTTTACTAATCCGGCTTGTTTTTCAAACGAATCCAAGTCTGTCGGAAGCATTTTCCATGCTTCGGATGGAAGCGGGACGAAATTCATTTCCGATTCAGCAATTACGGTTATTGATGAGCCTTCGGGTGAAGGTTACGGACATTCGAACATCTACCCTTCGGGAGTATTAAGATTTGCAAATGGCACAACTTATCGAATTGACGGCGGGTTAGTTACTTGGATTCAAGACCGCAACGGAAACAAAACTTATCTAACTAATACCGGATTTCAAAATGACATTCGTGAAAATCGTGTAACTTTAATTAAAGATTCGCTCAATCGAGAAATTCAAACCTCAACGGATGCAAATTTTCAATATATAACCTACAAAGGATTTAGCGGAACGACCCGAACAATAAAAATTTCAAATTATACTGCCGGAACATCAACGCAGATGCTCAACACCCTTTTTTCGATTCCGAGCAATCATCCGGCAAATCGACAGGTAGCCTGTAATACACAAAACTATGTCGAATTGCCCGATCAGAGAAGATATACCTTTACCTATAATTGCTATGGCGAGATTGCAAAAATTGAACTGCCGACCGGCGGTAAAATTGAATACAGTTACGAATCTGTAGATGGCGGCTTATACGGCTCATTTGAAAGGCGAATAACCGAACGCCGAATTTATTCGGACGGCGTGAATTTGGATAATAAAACCCAATATGCTTATTCGAGTTCAATTCCGCCCGACACGCATAGCGGGGTAGCTCTTCCAAGTGAGAGAGTTACAACAGTAAAAGTCCTTGATAATCAAAATAACACTAAATCATTTTCAAAGAGTTATTTTTACGGATGTATTCAAGATGGTTTTAACTGCATAATTAATTCCTGGGCTACTTGGAGTGAGCCGGAATCTGCCCAAAAATACTTAGACGGTAGTTTGTTTAAGTCAGAGATTTATGACACTGACGGCACAACTCTTTTGAGAAAGACCGAAACAACTTATGAGCCTAGAATCAGGGCTGTTTGGACTAACGGCGGCAATCCGCCCTATAAAGATTATCGGGTTACAAGCGTTACAAACACTCTGACTGACAGTAATCAGGTAAGCAAAGTCGTCTATGGTTATGATTCGACGGTTAATTTTAATCTACAAACAGATACATACGAGTATGATTATGGTTTTGGTGCGCCGGGCAGCTTTGTCCGACGTTCACATACCGATTTCGAGAAAGGCTCGAACTATGCAAATAATTCCGTAAATTTACTTACATTACCTTTGGAAACTTGGGTTTCTTCCGATATAAACGGCAATACAAAAGTTTCCCGCATTCAATATGAATATGATAATTACACTTCCGATACATATCACGCGCCGCTTGTAAATCGCTCCAATATAACGGGACACGATTCTAATTTCGGAACGGGTTATACGACACGCGGAAATGTTACAAAAGTTACAAGTTACTCGGATGCTCAAAACCAAACGGGAGCAGTTTCCGTTCATACGCAATATGATATTGTCGGAAATGTGGTGAAAGCGGTTGATGCCAGAGGCAATGCTTCAACCATCAGCTATAATGACCGATTCGGCTCGCCCGACGCAGAAGCCAGAACAAACAATGCGCCGTCATTATTAAACGGACAGCAAACTTTTGCTTTTGCGACGAGCGCGACGAATGTGGCGGGTTACACGACTTACGCGCAGTTTGACTATTATTCGGGTGTCGGAGTTGACGGCGAAGACATCAACGGCAATGTCGGCACGACCTTTTACAACGACATTTTAGACCGTCCGACGCAAACGATTTCGATGAATAACCGCGCGGCTTTCAGACGGCAAACAACCGCTGTTTATGATGATTTCAATCGAAAGGTAACGATTACCGCCGATTCAAAAACCTTCGGCGACAATCTGATAAAGAGCGAGGCGTTTTACGATGGTTTGGGAAGAACTTTTGAAACCAGAGAATATGAAACTGCGATAAATTATGTGGCGGGCTTAACCGAATACGATGCGCTCGGCAGAGCCTATAAATCTTCCAATCCGTATCGTCCGTATTTGAATGAACAACCCGACTGGACAACGACGAGTTTTGACGATTTGGGGGCGCGTTACGGAAGTCAAATCGCCCGATAACGGAAGGATCAGACGCGAATATTGGGGCAGCAGCGTACGGATTTTTGACCAATCAAACCGAAGCCGCGCCGGAGTTTCGGATGCGCTGGGCAGACTGACAAAAGTTGTCGAATATGACGACGGAGCAGACCTTGAAACTTTTTATAGCTACGATGTTTTGGGACGCTTACGCAAAACTGTGCAGGGCGGTCAAAGCCGTTATTTTATGTATAACGATTTGGGGCGGCTGATTCGCGCCAAACAGCCCGAACAAAACGCTAATGCAAGTTTCAACCTGACCGACCCGATAACCGAAAACTCAAATTGGTCAGTCAAATATGAATATGACAACAACGGCAATGTGGTTTCGACGACCGATTCCCGAAATATTACGATTACCGGAACTTACGACAATCTGAATCGGCTGACGCTGAGAGATTATTCGGACGCAACGCCGGATGTCGGTTTCACCTTCGACGACCAGAATATTCCGAATTCCAAAGGTCAATTAACGGCGGTGGTTTCAAGTGTTTCCGCCAATTATTACACGGCATTTGACGAACTCGGCAGGGTTAAAAGTTCCTCGCAGGTAACGAACGGACAAACCTATAATTTTCCGAGTTATGTGTATGATTTGTCGGGTGCGTTGGTTGAGCAGACGTATCCGAGTTTAAGAGTCGTAAAAACGGAATCGGATAATCTCGGCAGATTGAGCAAAGTTACAAGCCAAATTCCGAATCAGGCGGAAAGAACCTACCTCAGCAATCTGACTTACACGGCATTCGGCGCAGTCAGCCAACTCAGACTCGGCAACGGGCGTTGGGAATCAACCGGGTTCGATGCCAAGACGATGCAGGTTACGCAAATCGGTTTGGGTTATTCAATCGGCGACACGAGCCAGTTGAAAATCGAATACAATTACGGCACGACGACCGCGACAACGAGCGATAATAACGGTTCGCTTCGCCAACAAAAAATCAGCTATGCGGGACAATCTGCGCCGATTTTTCAGGATTACACATACGACCAACTCAACCGTTTGAAATCGGCAACCGAAACGGTCAACGGTTCGCAAACTTGGAAACAAACTTTTCTCTACGACCGTTTTGGCAACCGTCGGTTTGATGCCGCCAACACGACGACCTTGCCGCAAAACAACGGCGTTTACAATCCGCAGATTGACGCAAGCACCAACAAATTCTTGGTCTCGGAAGGCTACAACTACGACGCGGAAGGCAATCTGACAAGCAATCCCGAAAATCAACTCTTTGCTTACGATGCCAACAATCGTCAAACGCAGGTTACGAACACGGCATCGCAAACAACGGCAAATTATTTTTATGACGGGAGCGGCAAGCGCGTCCGCAAACTGGTCGGACAAGAAGAAACTATCTTTGTCTATGACGCATTTGGTAAAATGGTCGCGGAATATTCAACGATGATTGATACTTCGAGACCGAAGACAATCAGTTATTTGACAACCGACACTTTGGGAAGTCCGCGCATCATCACGGACGGCGGCGGATTTTTGATTTCACGCCACGACTATATGCCGTTCGGTGAAGAAGTGATGGCAAATATCGGCGGACGTACAACTGCTCAAGGTTATCAAGCCAATGATGGAGTCAGACAACAGTTCACGGGTTACGAACGTGATACCGAAAGCGGTTTGGATTATGCACAGAATCGATATTTTGCAAGCAAACACGGACGCTTTACGAGTGTTGACCCGTTGACGGCATCGGCGAATATAAAGAATCCGCAGACGTTCAACCGCTACACTTATGCCTTGAATTCACCGTATAAATTCACCGACCCGTTAGGGCTTTCACCTTGCGGAGTCGGGACAAGTAAAACCGGCGTAGGACGAGTTTGCACACAAGAGGAAGAAAGTGGTGACGGCGATGAAACACCCATTCCTTACATTGAAGAAACGGTTGAAATCAAAATAGAAAAAGAAACTTGCACAGCTGAATTTGCAATTTGTCTTGGGGAAGATGAAGATGATCCTCCAGTTTTTGATTCGGACGAATCTCCGACCACACATAATTGGGTTTGGGATGTTTCTAGACAAGGAGGTGTCGCTTGTCAAGGTCCAGGTGGAGTATGCATGGGTTGGATTTATGAGTTTACAATAAATCTAGATTCGGATAGTAACAAAATGATAAACGACCTATATGCTAAAGCATTTTCATATTATTACTCTATGGAAATTTTAGATTCGATAAAAGGTAAAGTTGGGGGAGAACTTGGTGAAGTCGGGGTTACTGTTGGAGGAAAGATCGCATTCACGGGCGATAAAGAAAAACCCATAAGCGGAGAGATAAATGGACAAGTGAGCGGTAAGATAACTTACTATTCGGTTCAGAATTTAAAAGCTAATCTTGTAACTGCCTTAGAGGGGAAAAATTTTACGAATGCTTCTAAGAAACTTCAGCAACTTGAATTCACTAATCTCAAAAACAATCAAACTGAAAAAGTAACGGCTTCAATGGCAAGAAGTATGGTCGGATATGTAAAAGCGAAAGCACGAGAACAAGCTAAAAATGCCGCGCGTGAATGGATAAGAAAAACAAGTCCTTAACTCAAAGTTTCGCAAACTTATAACTATTAAGATTGTATCTGTATTATTTAAGAGTGGAGAATTAAAAATGAAGAAGATTTATCTAGTAATCGGCGTTATGTTGCTTATTTTTTCGTTAATTATTGGCAGCACTTTGGTTTTAGCAGATACTCCTTCTGAAACTGTTAAGCAATATTATGAACTAGCCAAAAAAGGGAAAGTTAATGATGCTTTCTTATTTTGGATCGAGAATTACTGCGAGGAATCTGCTTGTCCGAAATCAACAACCATTTCTGGTGAAAACGAACATTATAGATGTACCAAACAAATCTATGAAATGGTTAGTGAATATCAAGTAGAGAGCGAAGAAATAGAAGGTGACACTGCAAAGGTTTTAGTAACGGAAAAGATTAACGGTTGGAACACTAAAACGATTTATAAGATGGTGCGAGTTAATAAAAAGTGGATGCTCAAAACTTTTTCTTCCCCTGCAATGCAATGAAGTAAGAGCGTGTCAAATAATCTGTTCTATAGAAGAAAATGTCAAGAAAAAAGACTTCGCCTTTACCGACAATCCGAAGTTTTCTGACAGTCAGTCCCGTTTTAGTTAC
>JALHNX010000070.1 GCA_022843305.1 Pyrinomonadaceae bacterium
TTTTTGTTTCTGACCAACACGGGCGAGCTTTCGATTCACGTCGAAACGCTGCAATTCTTGTCGAAAGCCTTGCTGCCGATGCCCGACAAGATGCACGGCATTGCCGACCCCGAACTGCGCCGCCGTTTTCGTTACGCCGATCTGATCGCGTCGAGCCTGCAAGTCGAACACGAAGGCTTGACGACGCGCGAGGTTTTCGAGCGACGCGCCAAACTCATCAGCGGAATGCGCCGGTTTTTGGACGACGCGGGTTATATCGAAGTCGAAACGCCGATGCTCACGCCGAAAGCGACGGGCGCGGCGGCAACGCCGTTTGAAACGCATCACAACGCGCTCGACATTCCGCTTTATGCCCGCATCGCGCCCGAACTTTATCTGAAACGCCTGACCGTCGGCGGTTTTGAAAAGGTTTACGAACTCAACCGCAATTTCCGCAACGAAGGATTGTCGCACAAACACAATCCCGAATTCACGATGCTCGAATTCTACTGCGCCTATATGGATGTGAACGGAATGATGGATTTCGCCGAAGCGATGATCAAAGAATCGGTGCAGAAAGCGACGGGCGGAAGTTTACAGGTGAAATACGGTTGGGCGGAAATTGATTTTTCAAAATTTGAAAGATTGACGATGAAAGAAGCGATTCATCGAGAATTGTCTTTTAATGTTGAAGCACAACAAATGCAAAAAGACGCGGGCGAAAATCCTGAAGATTTTTATATAACTTTCAGTGATCTGATTGGTGAACAATACGATAAAACTTGGTTGGATGATTCGCAGAAACTTCGGACGCTTGCTGTTCTAACGGAAAAAAACAGACCCGAAAAGCGTTCCAATGAAGATAGGAAGGTCGTTTATGGATTACAAGGAGTTTCGAGAGAGCAAAGAAGATTACAGAACAAACAAACTTTAGAAAAGACTAGGAAATTATGGCAGGAAGCATCAGCTGAAACGCAAAAAACATCTGGTAATTCTAAAAATCAAACAGACCAAGCCGCGCGGGATTTAGTTTATATTTTTGAAGAAATCGTCGAAGAAAATTTAATCCAACCGACATTCATCATTGATTACCCGAAATCAATCTCGCCTTTGTCGAAAGCGTCGCCGGAGAATCCGCAGATTGCCGAGCGGTTTGAGTTGTTTATCAACGGGATGGAAGTGGCAAACGGGTTTTCGGAACTCAACGACCCGCAGGAACAGTTCGAGCGGTTTGTTGACCAGATGAAAGAGCGCGAAACGGGCGATCATGAAGCGATGGTTTTAGACGAAGATTACATTCGCGCGCTCGCTTACGGAATGCCGCCGGCGGCAGGAATCGGCATCGGGATTGATCGTCTGGTGATGCTTTTGACGAACAAACATTCGATCCGCGACGTGATTCTGTTCCCGCATATGCGACCGGAACGGCGCGAAGAGGAGAAAGTAAGCGAATGAGAAAGATAAATGCAGCGGACAAACCGCAAAAATTGCAGACCTCTAAACAGCGCGAAGCAGACCGGAGCGCAAGCTGCCAGCTTGCAAACGCCGCGTTTTTCAGCGGCGTAGCGGCGTTTGCTGACAGTCAGGTTGAATATCAATCGAGGTTTGTTCGCGTTTGAAGCAAACGCTCATTGCAAGCTGGCAGCTTGCGCTCCGGTCCGCTTCGCATTTTTTTACATTCTCGAACAAATCGAAATTTTGATTATGATTAAGTCGGGCGCACCCGGCGCACAAATATTTTAAGAGAAAAAAATTATGGAATTTAAAGATACACAATCGCAATTAGAAGGAATTCGGGAGATTTTTAATACCGCCCGGACAGAAGACAAATGGAACACGGAAGAAGAAATGCTTTACAGCTTTTATTTCGTGGACACGGACGTTGATAAACTCGAAAAACTCGGCTTGAAGCTCGAAGCCGACGGCTACGATTTTATTGACATTTTCGAACTCGGCGACGAGGAAACCGACAAATCAACGGGCGAATATCTTTTGCACATTGATAAAACCGAAATCCACACGCCCGAATCGCTGGCGGAAAGAAACGTCGAGTTTCAGCGGCTCGCCGACGAATCCGGCATCGCATCCTACGACGGCTGGGAATTCGGCGAAGCCGGCGTTTACGACGAAGAGGAAGACGAAGACGAATAGTGGATAGTTGAAAGTGGATAGTTGAAAGTTGTGTAAAGTTTTACACTATCCACTTTCAACTTTAAACTTACTCCGTGCAGTCGGCAAATTCATTCATTTCGCAGACGAAAAGATGCGGCGCGATTTCTTTGGTTTGATTTCTCACGTTGCGCCAAACGACCGAACCGCCGTAGTTTTCCTTTGTCCAGCCTAATTGTTTGCGGTTTTTCCAGACGAATTCGTAAGCCTCTTTTTCGTCCGCGCCTTTCAGGTGTTGGGCTTCGTGCAGTAAAATGGCGGCGCGTTCGATGTCGTCCTTCGGATAAGTGTAAAAATCGGGATAGACGGTGATTATCTCGAACGGGAAATTCGTCGCGGCATACGCGTTTTCTTCACGCGTCGAGGCATTCAGCCAGTTATCCGTGCCGCGATACGCGGTTAAATATCGAAGCAGAAAAACATCCCGCGAAAAACCCTTGTCTTCGAGAATCAGAATCGAAAATTCAATCGTCTTTTTCTGGTCGTATTCGAGCGGTTTTGCCGAGCCGATAAGCGACAGGTAAAAACCGAAGATCGTGAAGACGATTGCGAACAGACAAACGGCGGCGCGTTTTAAGATCGTCGCTTTAAGCGATTTTTTCCGCTGTTCGGGCGTTTCAAAACTCGAAACTTCGTGCAGTTTTTGCCCGCACCGCAGACAGTTTTCGGCGGTCGCGTAATTGACGAGATTACAGTTTGGACATTTCTTTTTCATTTGATTGGAAAGAGTCGAGCGCGCAAAGTCTCTCTATTTAAAAAACTGTCAATAATGCGGCTTTCCACAATTTTTTTAATCGAAAAGAAACTTGAGACCGTTTTTCGGCATCAAACTGCCCAGTTGCATTAATCACATAATAAACATAAGATTTCCGAATGAGTTTTTTTTCAGGGAGTAAACAAATGAAACGTACGAACTCCGCAATTTTTACGATTGCATTTTTATTTTTAACAGTTTTGCCGACTTTCGCGCAGGAAAGCGAATTAAAGGTTATAGATGAAGTCGTCGCGCAGGTCAACGACGGCGTGATTACGCTCTCGCGCGTCAAACGCGAAATGGAGGTCATTATCGAATCAATGATCGCCGAAGGCAAAACCCGCGAACAGGCAACCGCCGAAACGAAGGCAAAACAGGGCGAATTGATTGCCGGAATCATCAACGAAGAGATGCTTTTGCAAAAAGGCAAAGAACTCGGCATTGAAGCCGATGCCGATGCTTCGGTCAACCAGCGTTTTGTTGAAATTATGCGCCAGCAAAATCTGAAATCACTCGACGCGCTTTACGCAGAGATGGAGAAACAGGGACTCAACCCGCAGACGGTGCGCGAAAACTGGCGGCGGCAGATTATTAAGGATTTGGTCATGCGCCGCGCCGTTGACAGCAAGGTCTATTGGGGCTGGTCAAGCAAAGAAATCAAAGCCTATTACGAAAAACACAAAGATAAATTTACAAAACCCGAAACCCTGACGCTTTCGGAAATCTTCCTGAGCTTTGCCGGACGCGATGAAAATGCCGTGCGCGATAAAGCCAAATTGCTGGTTAAAGAACTTCGCGCCGGCGGCGATTTTGCGAAGATCGCGATGGAAAACTCCGACCGTCAGGACGTTAAGGACACCAAAGGCAGCGTCGGCACGATCACCGTTCCCGAATTAAAACGAATCGACGAAAAATTTGTTCCGGTGCTCGCGGCAACCAAGGTCGGCGGGATTTCCGAGCCGGTCGAAACGGTCGAAGGCATCGAAATTTTCCGCGTTGACGACCGCAAGGACGCGAGCAAGGAATCGGTGTTTGACGAAACCGAAGTCCGCAACGCGATGACGATGGAAGTTATTCCCAACGAACGCAAAAAATATCTCGGCACTCTGCGCGACGAATCTTATATCAAGATCAACGATACTTATCGCCCGCTCGTTTCGCCGATCCTTTCGGCGGAAGTCAAGCCGGAAGAAAAGAAACCAACGAAATAAAGTGAAAAAGGGTAAAAAAGTGAAAAGGTGAAAAAGTTTGCTTGAATAATAATCAAACTGCTTTTTCACTTTTTCACTTTTCCGCTTTTTCACTTTTTCACTTTAAATGAGACTCGATTTATTTCTGAAAACAAGCCGTTTGATTCCGCGCCGCTCGCTCGCGCAGGAATTTTGCGACGCGGGTTTGATAAAAGTAAACGGCGCGGCGGCGAAATCCTCAAAAGAAGTTAAGCAAGGCGACGAAATCGAAATCAAACGGCGCGACCGGCTGACAAAGTTAAAAGTCCTCGAAATCCCCGCGCAGAAACAGGTTTCCAAGCAATCGGCGGGAAATCTTTTTGAAATTTTGGGCGAAGAAATCCTCGAAGATGATATTCTTGGAACGCCGTCATCTTGACGGCAATGAACGCGCTGACGCGTTCAAATCGCGTTTAATTATATTCAACTTGAATATTTACCGCGCAAGTTTAGATTGCTGCGCGCAATCTGTGCCGTCAGGATGACGGCGTTCCCGATTTACGGATGAAAAAACTTCTCGAAATTGCCGACTCCGACTTTCTCGCGGCTTTGCAAAAACTTGCGCGCCGAAAATCATATTCCGAAAATCAGATAATCTTTTCCGAAGGCGACAAGTCCGATTTTTTGCCGATTGTCGAGCGCGGAAAAATAAAAATGGTGCGTTATCCCGACATTGATAAGGAAGTCATTATCGGGATTTTCGAGAGCGGCGAAATGTTTGCCGTGCCGCCGGTTTTCGACGGTGATCCGTATCCTTCGACCGCCGTGGCGATGGAAGAAACGACGCTTCTTTTGCTTTACCGCAAGGATTTTCTGCGCCTGCTGCGTGAATCGAGCGAGTTTTCATTCGCCGTCATCGCGTGGATGTGCGAAATGTTAAGAGAAAAAACCGCGACGATCAAAAATCTCGCGACGGCTTCGCCCGAACAACGCGTCGGAAACGTTTTGCTTCGGCTGGCGGAAAAAGAAGGTGCGGAAAATCAGTTTAAAATCTTGCTGCGGCGGCAGGACATCGCCGAAATGGCGGGTTTAACGACCGAAACAACGATTCGCGTGATTCGTAAATTAGCCGAAAAAGATTTGGTAAAAATCGTTCACGGCAAGATCATCCTCGAACAAGCGGAACGCCTGCGACGCTTTCTGAGCTGAATCTTATGCGCATCGTTTCGGCAATCGAAATTGCGCGAATCTTTGCCAGATTAGCCGTTTCGCCCGCAAATTTCTCGTCAACCGTTTCGCAGAAAAGTTTTACCCAACGCGCAAAATGTTCCGATTTCAGATTTTCTTTTTCACTCAGTGCCTGATGAACCTGCATCGGACTGCGCCCGTATTTTGCCTGAAAATTAACCGTCCCGAGCAGCAGCATTTCCCAGAAATCCGCAATAATCGGCAGATGACGTTCTAAATTTATTTTGGCAACCTCAGTGAATATATAGCCGATTACCTTGTCTTTGAGAGCTTTTTGATAAAAGTCCGCGACTAATTTTTCAATGTCTTCCCTTGTTTCGATGTCGTGCATAACTATTAAATTTGATGCGGTTTTGCCGAAGGTTATTGTTTTAAAGTTTCTGAATTTAGAAACATTACATTTTTGCCTTTTTCTTACAAATTACGCTCGACCGATTCGCCCGCCGGAATTTCTTCCTTTTGCAGAATAAGGCGGGCTTGACAGAGAAAATATGATTTCAGTCATAAACGGAAAAAGATTTCGGGATAAAGGTACAAAAAGATTTTTTGCCTGCGAAACACACGAAAAAAACGAAAATGTATAATATTTTGGCAATATTTTCGTTACTTTCGTGTGTTTCGCAGGCAAATATAACTTTTAGTTCGGGCATTTCCCTCGTTATAAGTTAACTATTGACTTACTTACAATTATTTGTTACTTTTATTTTGCCCACGTTTTCCACAAATTGCTTCCTGCAACAATAAGCAATCACTATAATCGGGTAAAATCAGAAGCTTTTCTTAATCTTGAACTACAACTGTCAGTCTAGCCTGATTGTGTCAAATAAATGATTGGGCAAGCAGTCGCGGTCAATCACAAAATTCTTTTCAGACCCAAAAAATATGAATATCAAAACGTTAATCCCCCTTCGTAATTCATTTGTCAAAATCGGTGTTTTGACAATTTTTTCTCTGTTATTGATGAGTTCCGCAGCCAGCGCGAGCGGCACGATTTCGGGCGCGGTTTATATTGACTACAATATGAACGGCATCCGCAATACGACCGGCACTTCGCCGAATTATGCGGTTGACGGCGGCGCGGGCGGCGTAACGGTCACGGTTTACGCGCCGAACGGCACGTCGAAATCGGCGACAACCGCCGCCAACGGAACATACAGCATTAATACTTCTGCCGCGCCCGCACTTCCGGCAGGACCGTATCGCGTCGAATTTACAAATCTTCCGACGGGCTTTTTTCCAAGCACGATCGGAACAAACAACTCGACGACGATTCGTTTTGCGGCAGAAGGCGGCGCATCGGGCGTTGATCTGGGAATTATTGCGCCGAAGGAATACTGTAATAATTTCCCGTGGCTCGTGACGAATTCGTATGTCATCGGAGTCGGCACAATCGGGACGATTCTCAAATTCCCATACAAATACAGCGACGAAATGGACGGCAATATCAACGGCAGTTGGACAGCCGCGCCGTCGAGAAATTCGACGCTCGCGCCGACCGAACTCGTTGACGCGGACACCGTCGGCTCGACCTTCGGTTTGTCGTGGAATAATTTGACCAACCGCCTTTATACCGCTTCTTACTTGAAGCGCGGGGCGCGTTTCGGTTCGCTTTCGGGCGAAAGCACGGGCGCAATTTATCAGGTTAATAATCCGACCTCGCAAACTCCGACGACCGGCGTTTTTGTTGACCTGAACGCGGTCTTCAGCGGCACACCCGCCGGCGCGAATCCGCATCCGGTCGCTACCACGCCCGATTGGACGGCGGACACGGCGAGCATTCCGCTGATCGGAAAAGTCGGTTTGGGCAGTGTCAAACTTTCACAAGACGGCTCGACGCTTTATGCCGTCAATCTCGGCGACCGGCGGCTTTATGTAATGCCGACGACGGGCGCATTGAATTCTTCGACCATCACGCGTTTCGACATTCCGACAACCGGTTTGGCGACTTCAGCCGGAACGTGCGCGACGAGCGATGTTCGTCCGTTCGCCCTCGGCAGAAACCGCGCGGGACAAATCTATGTCGGCGCGGTCTGCTCGGCTGAATCAACCGCGAACAACGCGCAGATGACGGCTTACGTCTGGCGCTTCGACAACCCCGGATTCACGCTCGTGGCGACCAACAGCCTGACGTTCGGCAGATTCATCAGCACGTCTTCCCCGGGCGAAAACATGCCGTGGCAATATTGGGCAAACGTCGGCGGCGTTTTGAACCGCGCCGCGCCGATGCTGACCGACATCGAATTTGACGGCAACGATATGATTCTTGCTCTGCGCGACCGTTACGGCGATCAGGTTGTTTTCCCGGATTATTACCGCGGCTACGGCGATATTATGCGCGCTTGCCCGAGCGGCGGCGGCAACTTCAATTTTGAAAGTAACGGCGGCTGCGGAAGCATCACCACCGCCGGCGCGGGAACGGGCGCGGGCAACGGCGGCGGCGAATGGTTTATTGACCTGAACGGCGACGGCAGAGAAGAAGGCGCACTCGGCGGATTAACACAGGTTCCCGGATTTAATCACGTGGTTGCGACCTTTTACGATCCCGTCACATACAATTCGGCAGGCACGCGCGTCAGCAATTTCTACACGGCGGGCATTCAGCGATACAGCAACATAAACGGCACGATGACGGGTGCGTATGACGTTTATCTCGATGCCGACCCCGGCAATTTCGGCAAGGCGGATGGCATCGGCGATTCGGAAATGTTGTGCGAAGCCGCACCGCTGCAAATCGGCAACCGCGTCTGGAACGACGCGAATTCCAACGGCGTGCAGGATTCAACCGAATTGGGTATCTCTAACGTCGCCGTTCAGCTCTGGGCTGATACGAACAGCGACAACACGGTTGACACGCAGGTCGGCTCGATGACGACCGACGCAAACGGCAACTATGTTTTCGGCGGCGCGGATAATTCCAATATGTCAACTTACGCCTGTGCTTTGACCGGTTCGGTTGACAAACGCGTCGGCACATCGAGCGACGATGCCGAACAGAACGCCGGAACAGGTTCGGTCAGCATAACCAACAACGATCTGGAATTAACAGCAGACGGCGGAACTCAGCAATTTGTCGGCGTTCGTTTCTTCAATTTGAATATTCCGAGAGGCGCGACTATTACCAACGCCTACATCGAATTTACGCCGCGTGATGACGGCACGGCGATTAACAGCGGAAATCCTTCGATCACCGTCAGAGCGCAAAACGCCGATGATACGGCGACGTTTACAACGACGGCAAATAATATCAGCACTCGTCCGACAACTGCCGCCTCGGTCACGTGGAATCCGGCAAATTGGACTGTCGGAATTCCCGCGCAAACATCGAATCTTTCAAGTTTGGTGCAGGCGGTCGTTAATCGCACGGGCTGGCAAAGCGGAAATTCGATGGCGTTTATTATGAACGGTTCGGCGGCAAACAACTTCCGCCGTGCGTGGTCTTTCGACCAGAGCGGCGATGTTTCCGGCGCACCGCGTCTGATCGTTCAGTATTCGACGGCTTGCAGTTACACGGTCAATCCGAATACGCGCTACGAAGTTCGCCTGCCCGCCAGCAATTTTGCGAGTGGAAACCCGCTTAACGGCAGAGCGCTTTCAATTGCTAACAACGACGGTTCGGCGAATGGCGACAGCCGCGATTCGGACGGAATCCCGACTGGCGGTCAGGCGGTAATTTCCCTTCTGACGGGAAATTACGGCGAAAACAATCACACCTACGATTTCGGTTTCTATCTTTCCCCGACTGCCGCGAACGCCGCGATCAACGGCGCGGTTTATGGCGGCGGAAGAGGTCTCGGCGGAATAGCCGTGACGCTGACGGGCGGAAGTCTCGAAGAACCGCTGATCACGCGGACAAGCTCATTCGGCTACTATTCCTTTGCAGACCTTCCGGTCGGCGAAACCTATATCGTCACCGTAACATCTTCAAAGAAATACAATTTCCCGAATCCGAGTCTGATCATTAACTTGCAGGACAACGTCGCGGATGCGAATTTCGAGGCTGAATCGTCGGGCTTGTTAGCGATGCCGAAAACGCTGATGAGAAAATAGCCCTTTCAATAATTCTCAGGAGTTAGTAGTCCGTAAATTAAATTATCGAGTGTTGTGAAACTCTGCGTTCTCTGCGCCTCTGCGTGAAATCAATTCTTTTATTACCTTTATTTCACGCAGAGGCGCAGAGAACGCAGAGAATAAATTACCCTCAAACTTAATTTACACACTATTAGACAATTGGGAAAAATTCGGAATAAGTAAAATGTGATAAGTGACAGGTGACAGGTGATTTTAATCTTTCACTTTTAACTTTTCACTTATTCCTTATTCCGAATTTAATTTTTTCAACGGCGGAACTCCTAAATTCTCTCAAATGTGAAAGACGCGAAAACTTTATCAGGTTTTCGCGTTTATTTTTTTTCGGAACTGTTGGGAAACAGAAAAAGACCGAGCAGATAAAAAACGACTGTGAAAAATTGGATATAACCCGTTCCGGCAGAAAATCGCGGCAAATCAAGGAGCCACGTAAACGCTTCTTTTGTCGTATTTTGCCAAATTCCCTGCAGCCAGCTTTCTGAAGCCGGGGCGGCGAGATTCGCCAGAATCAAGTATTTAACGACAAACGCCAGACCGAACAGCGCACCCAAACTTCGCAAAAGTTTTTTGACATCAAAATCGGCGAAAAGATTGTTCCAGAGCGTCCAGAAAAAGCAGAACGCGAAAACCCAGAACGGCAACCCCTGTTCGGGCAGAAGCGCGTTAAAAATCTGTGCCGAAGCCGCGAAAAGCGTCGTTAGAACCGCGCCGTTCGCAATATTTTTAAGCGCCGTAAAATCTTCCGAAAACCAGCCTTCGACCGAAATCAAACCGGCGCGGAAAAACAAAACCATCAAAATCGCCGCCGAGATCAGACAAAACAGTGCCGGTCGCCAGAAAATAACGTCGCCCGCAGGCGAAGAAAGCCGCAAGCCGCCGAGCAAGGTAACGGTCAGAAAAATAAACGGCAGAAGCAGATAAATCTTTTGATCTAGGATTTTGGATTTAGAATTTTGGATTTTGGTTTGGTCTTCGGTCTTCGGTCTTCGGTCTTCGATAACTTTATTTTTCGCGGAAACGATGGTTAATTCTTCATCAACCGCGTCAATTTCAACGGGCGAAGTTTCAACTAATTCGCCGTCAATCACCGGCAAAAAATCAATCTCCTCTACTTTTTTTATCGTCTGCTCTTCTTCCGTTTTCATTTTGCCTTTTTACTTTTGCCTTTTACCTTTCTATTTCCGCTCCCGAGTCAGTCTGAATGGATTAAAATCTTCGACGGTCGTTCGCAAACCTTCTTCAAATTCGTTCTTGAGTTCGGCGGGCGTTTTCATCTGCAAATTCGTGTCGTCCGATTTGAAATTTCGGTCGAGCGTCAGGACACGGTTTATCTGTTCCAAACCTTTTTTGAAAAGCTCGTCGTCGTTATAAAGTTTGCCGAAACCTTGCCGATAAAAGCTGTAAGCGATATAAAACTGCGTTCGCGCGTCGCGCCGTTCGGGGTCGGCGTTTTCAAAAAACGAACGCGCCGCAACGAAATTATCGGTGCGAAAAGCCTTCAAACCGTCCGCAAATTTCGCGGCATCAACTTCGTAAGTTCCGATGATGATTTGCCCTTGCGTGGTCGTGTTTTCGATGGTTTCTTTGGCTTTCGTCGAAAAGTCTTCCAGATTTTTCGGTTCCGCCCAATAAAGCCACGCAACGAAAAACCCGTAAACGACGGTTAAAAAGATGCCTAAAATCTGGAGATATTTTTCCTTCATTGTTATAATTGCGCCGAATAGAAGTTTGAAAGATGAGATACCGGATGTCAAACAATTTCGCCGCGCTTTGTTTAGTTTCGCTTTTCTGGCTCGCAGGTTGCACGAAAGCGCAGCCGACTGAAACAGTTACAACGCCGAAACCGGCGCTTTCTGAAACTATAGAGACGGCGAAAATAAACAATCCGGGCAGGGTCGTGCACGTTCTGGTCGCGCTGTGCGATAACGAAAATCAGGGCATCGTGCCGGTTCCCGCGTTTTTGGGCGACGGCGAAGATCCGCAGAAAAATCTCTACTGGGGCGCGGCTTACGGCATCCGAACTTTTTTCTCGAAATCGGCAAGCTGGCAAAAGATCGCCGAAATTGATGATCCGAAAGAAAATGTTTTGCAGAGAATCGTTTTCAAACATAGACGCGAAAACGTTTATCTCGTCGCCGACGCCTATCGGGGAATCAAAATGCGCGAAACGATTGACGATTTTTTCGCGGCGGTCGCGGGCGCGAAACGCGAAAATGTCGCGGTTGGTGATAAAACTTTGCAGATTTTGGGGAGCGCGAATCTCGTCGCGTTCGTCGGGCATAACGGCTTGATGGATTTCAAACTGGAAAATCAGCCCGCGAAAAAAGACGACGACGAGCGCGATGCGGTCATCTTAGCCTGCGCGAGCCGCAATTATTTCAGCGCGCCGCTCAAAAAAACGTCTGCCAAACCGCTTCTCTGGACATCGAACCTGATGGCACCCGAAGCCTATATTCTGCACGACGCGCTCGAAGGCTGGGTGCAAAACGAATCGGCTGAGCAAGTGCGGACACGCGGCGCGGCGGCTTACGCGAAATACCAGCGCATTAGCCTGAACGCGGCGCGAAATCTGCTTGTGACGGGTTGGTAAAATCATGAAATTATTCAATAAAATCTTTATTTCCGCTTTTTTGCTAATGGTTTTCTGCAGTGCGGCGAACGCGCAGAAAGAATGGCTCGGCAGTTACACGTTTGACGAAGACGGCGGCAAAACGGCGGGCGGAACGGCGATTTTCGTTTCGCACCAGATTGATATTGTCGAATCGGACGACGGATTGCTCGCCACGATTCAGAGCAACGGCTATCAAACATCGAAAGATTTGATCTGCACGACTAAAACCGAAGGCGCGCGGCTGCTTGTTTATTTCGACAGTTACGGCGAAAATAATCTTCTTGAGCCTTACGAAAAAGGCGATCTGCTTTTAACTCTGGAGCGCAATACCGCGAAAGGTAAAACCGAGCTTCTGACATTTTGGGGCAAATTTCTGCCCGTCGTGCCGAAAAACAAAAAAACCGGCAAAGTTTATTTTACGAAAATCAAAGAAAATTAATGAAACTGAAATTTTTAGCATTTCTTCTGCTGTCCGCTTTTTGTCTTTCTTCCAGCGCCCAAACATTAACGGCTGATATGGTCGTCGTCAACGCCAATGTGCGGACGATGGATAGATCGAAACCGACGGCGCAGGCTTTTGCGGTTTTGGGCGGCAGAATCGTTGCCGTCGGCACAACGGCGGAAATAAAACAGCTTACCGGCGCGAACACGAAGACAATTGACGGGCGCGGCAAGCTCGTTCTGCCCGGATTTAACGACGCGCACGTTCATTTTCTCGACGGCGGCGCGGGTCTTTCGTCGGTTGACTTGCGCGACGCGAAAACGCCCGCAGAATTTGTCGAACGAATCAAGAATTTTGCTTCAAAACTTCCGAAAAATCGCTGGATTTTGAACGGCAACTGGGATCACGAAAACTGGACTCCGAACAATCTGCCGACTGCCGCGATGATTGATGCGGTGACGCCCGACAATCCGGTTTTTATCAATCGGCTCGACGGTCATATGGGTCTCGCAAATTCGGCGGCAATGAAGCTGGCGGGTGTTGATAAAAATACGAAAGATGTCGAAGGCGGCGAAATCGTGCGCGATGCGAACGGTAATCCGACGGGCGTTTTAAAGGACGCGGCGATGAATTATATTTCTAAAGTCATTCCGCCTTTCACGTTCACCGAAAAAATGGAATACCTGCAAGCCGCGACCGATTATGCCGCTAGTTTAGGCGTAACGAGCGTGCAGGATATGTCCGCCGGAACCGATGTCGGCATTTATCAGGAATTATTACGGCAAGGCAAACTCAAAACCCGCGTTTACGCCGTTTCGACTTTGAGCAACTGGCAGCGATGGCAAAAGACCGGCGTAACTTACGCTTTCGGCAGCGAAATGCTGCGCGTCGGCGGTTTGAAAGGTTTTGCCGATGGCAGTTTAGGTTCGACAACCGCTTGGTTTTACGAGGCTTATCTCGATAAACCCGACTCGAAAGGTTTGGCTTCGGACGAAATGCCGAAAATGTATGACAATATTTCGGGCGCGGACAAAGCGAATCTGCAATTGATGATTCACGCCATCGGCGACCGCGGAAACGATGAAGTTTTGAAGATTTTCGAGCGCGTCGAAAAGGAAAACGGCAGACGCGACCGGCGGTTTCGCATCGAACACGCACAGCATCTGAACGCCGATTTAATAAAACGCTTTGCATCGGACAAAATTATTGCTTCGATGCAGCCGTATCACGCAATTGACGACGGGCGCTGGGCTTGGAAACGGCTTGACGAAAAACGTCTGAAAGGAACTTACGCTTTTCGCAGTCTGCTCGACGCGGGCGCACACCTTGCTTTCGGCACGGATTGGTATGTCGCGCCGCTCAATCCGATGTTTGGGATTTACGCCGCCGTCACGCGCCGCACGACCGATGACAAAAACCCGAACGGCTGGATTCCCGAACAAAAAATCTCGGTCGAAGAAGCTGTCCGTGCCTACACATACGGCTCGGCTTACGCGGAATTTCAGGAAAACGCGAAAGGTAGTCTGGCGGTCGGCAAGCTCGCCGATTTTGTTGTTTTGTCGGACGATATTTTTACGATAAATCCGGTCGAGATTCGCAACACGAAAGTTTTGACGACGGTCGTTGATGGCAAAATCGTTTATCAGGCGAAATAATTTTCACGCAAAAGATTTTATTTTACCTTTTACATTCTGCATTTTACATTTTACCGCATAGATAAAATCAGCGTTTTATCGGCAATTCAATGTAGAATGTAAAAGGTAAAATGTAGAATGATGTTCATTTTCAAAAACCAAAAAATCAAAAGAATTTCGCACGTTCTTTTGATTTTTTTTGTTTTTCAGATTTCGGTTTTTGCCCAAGCCGACCTTGTTATCATGAACGCCGACATTCGCACGATTGACAATACAAAGCCGCGCGCCGAAGCCGTTGCGGTGACAAAAAACCGGATTTCGGCGGTCGGAACAAATCAGGAAATCCGTAAGCTGATCGGTGAAAATACAAAGATAATTGATGCGCGGGGAAAACTCGTTCTGCCCGGATTTAACGACGCGCACGTTCATTTTGCGGCGATGGGCAAACAGTTTTTTTCCGTGGATTTACGCAATGCGAAAACGCCGCCGGAAATGGTCGAAAAGATAAAATTACACGCCCGATTTCTGCCCGCCGGACAATGGATTTTGGGCAATGGTTGGAACAATGAAAATTGGACACCGAACAGTTTGCCGACCAGAGATTTGATTGATGCCGCCGCGCCCGAACATCCCGTTTTTCTTTATCATTCAAACACGAAAATCGCGCTCGTTAATTCACTTGCGTTGAAATTGGCGCGGATTGATAAAACCACGAAAGAGGCGGCGGGCGGCGAACTTCTCCGCGACGCTTCGGGCGAACCGACGGGAATTTTAAAGGATTCGGCAATGCAGTTTGTCCGAAGATTCGCGCCGCAGTTTGCGACCGACAACAAATTTGCGGTTGCCGAAACTGCAAGCAATTATACCGCCGCGTTCGGTGTCACGAGTGTGCAGGATCTGTCCGCCGACGACCACACGGAAATTTACCGCGAACTCGCAAAACAAGGAAAGTTAAAAACGCGGATTTACGATTGCGCGGCTTTGTCCGATTGGGAAAAATTGGCGAAAGCAAATGTCAAAAAAGCCGACGGCGACGCGTTTGTGCGGCGCGGCTGTCTGAAAGGCACGGCTGAAAGCGAGGCGGATTCGACGGCGAGGCTTTACGAAGAAATTCTGGCGGCAGACCGCGCCGGTTTGCAGGTCACGGTTCACGCCATCGGCTTTCGCGCCAACGAACTGATTCTGGCGGTTTTCGAGCGTGTGATAAAAGCAAACGGGAAAAAAGACCGCCGTTTTCGCATCGAACACGCGCACGGTTTTCAACCGCCGGACGTTCGGCGCTTCGGAAATTCCGGCATTATCGCTTCGGTTCAGCCGTTTCTTTTCAGCGACGGCGCGGGCAAAAGTTTTGATTCTTTGCGAAATTTACTTAACAATAATGCCGCGCTCGCCTTCGGTTCGGATGCTTCGCTGATTGCGATCAACCCGCTTTTCGGCATCGCGGCGGCGGTCAATACGAACGATCCGAAACAAAAACTTTCGGTCGAAGAAGCCGTCAGGTTTTATACTGCGGGTTCGGCTTTCGCGGAATTTCAGGAAGCGGAAAAAGGCACAATCGCGGTCGGAAAGCTCGCGGATTTCGTGATTTTGTCCGCCGATATTTTCACGATTAGTCCGAACGACATCGCCAAAACGCGTGTTCTAACCACAATTATTGACGGTCGCGTCGTGTTTGAAACCAAATAATCGAAAAAGGCTTACGAATTTCGCAAGCCTTTTTCCTTAATCCTTGATATGCGCTATATCAGAACCGGTGTCCGAATAATCCTGAACCGCGCCGACACCGCCGGCGGGTTCGCTCGTTTCGTAATTTTCAAGCGAATGATCTTGTCCGGTTTCGCCTTTTTTGGCGTTGACTCCGCCGCGTTCGACTGCCTTGACCTGCTCGTCCGAAACCGTGCCGTCGCCGTCGGGTAAATTTCGTCCCGAATTTAAATCCTTTTCATCCGTGTTGAAAACGTCGCGCGTGTTTGATTTTTCATTTTCCTGTGCCATTATTTTAATCTCCCTTGTTCGTAAAATTTCGATTGAATTAAATCTGTTTTGACCTTTATCTTCTCAAATCGGCGGCGATTCACAAAATATTTTTTTGCTCATTCTTGCGCCCGTCCTGTTCCTGTGCTAAAAATCTAATCAATATTTCAAATATTAAGGAGTTTAAAATGAAGAAAATTATAAGTTTGATGGTGTTGATTCTGGCGTTTTCGTTTGCCGCCTTTGCACAGGAAAAAACGGAAAAGGTCAAGCCGACGGAACAGGATAAAACGGAAGCGATTCCGATCGGCGGCGTGATGAAACGCGGCGCGGTTTTAGGAAATTCTAAAAAAGTTTCGCTCGCCAAAGTTCTCGCAAATCCGTCGAAATATGCCAATCAATCGGTGCGTGTCGAAGGCATCATCGTGCGTTCGTGCAAAACGGAAGGCTGCTGGATGGAACTCGCGCCAAACGAGAACGCCAAATCCGTGCGCGTAAAAATGAAAGACCACGCGTTTTTTATTCCGCTCAATTCAGCAGGCGCGAAGGCAAAAGCCGAAGGCGTTTTCACCGTTAAGACGCTGTCAAAAGAGGAAGTCAAACATATGATCGAAGATGACGGCGCGAAGTTCGACAACATTAACGCCGACGGAACTGTCACCGAGGTTTCGTTTGAAGCGGCAGGAGTCGAACTGACGCGCAAGAAATAATTCCCGCAAACTAAACAGCTCTTAACCGTCAATCCGAAAATCAAATTAACGGAGATAAAAAAGATGGGAAAAGATATGATTTTGACGAACGCGGGGATTCAGGCGGTTTTAAACGTCAGTTGGCGAAACACCAAACAAATGGTTAAAACCTATATCAAAGTTTCGTCCGGGCTTGATGTCAATACGCCCGAAAGAAGCTGGTGCGGCGATTTTGCCTACTGGGTTCTGCGCGAATCGGGCATCACTCCGATGCCGCCGCTGGCGCAACCCGTCAAAAAAGAGAAAGGCGATAAAAGCGGCGGCGGTTGGAATACCGTCAGCCGGTTCGGCGAAACTTACGGGACGTTCAAACCCGGCGAAAACGTGCCGCAGCCGGGCGATATGTATTATATGCAGTACACGACCATCGCGGCGAAACAAGCCGGCGGCAACGGCACGAATCACGTCGGGTTTGTCGTTGAATTCGATCCGAATAGCCCGACTTTCAAATCGGTTGACGGGAATTCCGGCAGCGACCCGTCAATTCTGGTCAAAGGCATCGGCGGCGGATATGTTTGCTACAACACGCGAAATATCTCGCTGGTCGATTTTTTCATCCCTCTTCCCGGATAAAATTCTTTTACCGCAAAGGCACAAAGGACACAAAGAAAATTAAAAAAATCTTTGTGCCCTTTGTGCCTTCGTGGTTTAAATTTTCGCTTTAGAACTTGAACCTCACGCCCAATTGCACCTGACGAGGTTCGCCGAAACCGGCGGAAACCGTGCCGTCGAAGTTAAACGTCAGCGGTCTTGGAAGCGAGCGCTGGTTGCGGTTGTTGAAGAGATTGAACGCTTCGAAAATCGGTTCCAAAGAAACCTTTTCGCCAAACTTGAACACTTTTGAAAGGCGCATATCGAACGTAAAAAACTCGTTGTCAAGCCGCAGAGTATTGCGTTCGACAATATTCGGGAAAGTTCCGCGATCAATAACCGAAGTCGGCTGTGCCGAACGATATTGAACAATCGGCGAAAAATTGATGTCATACGGCAGAATAAACGTCGCAAACGCATTAAAGCGATGTCGCTGGTCGCGGTCTGACCAGTTGTATTCCGGTGTCAGATTGCGCGGGTCGGCATAGCGGAATGTGAACGGGTCGCGCTCGTTGTCGTCGTCCGATTTGTCGAATGACAGCAGATAATTCACTTGAAACTGATAACGATTCGAGAACCGCTTGTTGAGCGTAAAAGTGATGCCCTGATAAAGCGAACGCGCCGAGCTTTCCGTCGAACGGATTTCGCCGATGCCCGAACCGTTCGGACGTTCAAAGATCGCCGTGCCGCCGTAAAGCCGCGCATCGTTGCGATTAACAAACCGCGTCAGACGCGTTGATTTCGCGTAGTTGTAAGCGACTAAAAACGACAGATCCTTGACGAGTTCGCGTTCGACGCTCGCACTATACTGCACGGTGCGCGGATTTTTGAAATCTCTCGCAAAAGTCGCAACTCCCGGATTAAACGGCGTGAATCCGGCGGTCGGAACGATTCCGGGATAAACCGGACAACCGTTCAGTCCGCCGCCGCCGACCGTCGGTGCCGGCTGGCAAAGAAAATTCGCAAAGAAGATATTTCCCGCGATCACGCCGTCCGTGTTGCGCGGACCGGCGACGACCAAGCCCGGAATTCGCGCATAGAAAATTCCCGCGCCCAAACGGATCGCGGTTTTGCCGTCCTTTCCGGGCGACCACGAAAGCGCGACGCGCGGCTGATAGCCGTCGGTAAAATCAGGAATCGAACCGTCGGACGGAAAACGCGGATCGCTCAAAAACTGTCCATAGCGCGTCTGCGCGGGCGGCGTGATGGTGTCGGGCTGAAATTGTCCTTCCCAGCGAAAACCGAGATTCAAAGTCAGATTCGATCTGAGCTGCCAATTGTCCTGGATGTAAAGTCCGGGTTCAAAATTCGAATAAGCCTGCGTTCCGGCTTCTTCGACCGTGCGGTTGCCGATCGGCGCGAATTGCAGGTAAAGTGCAAGCGCGTTGGCATTTACGCCGTTGATATAATCCTGAAATCCCTGAATCGCTCCGGCAATCGTCGGCGCGGCAAAAATATAGCGTCCGCGCGCAAAACCGATAAATGTCTGGGAAACTTTGACGCGGTTGAAATCAACGCCGAACTTGACCGTGTGGTTTCCGCTGACGACCGTGAAATTATCGGTAAACTGATAACGCACATCGTCCGACGGCACGGGCAGAAAGAACGGGCGACCGAAGCGGTAAGAGATCGAACCGTCAAATGTGCCGATGGTTGTGTCGGGAAGATCGGGACCGTCGTAAAAACGCGGGCGTTCTTCTTTTGCCCACTGGAAACGAAACTCGTTCAAAAGATTCGCCGAAAAACTCGTTACAAGCTGTCCGATAAACGAATTCGATTTGCTGGTTTCGCGTCCGTTCGCGCTGATGCCCCACGTCGACACGTCGAAAGTTCCGTTGACCTGTTCGGCGCGGCTGAAATTGTGGCGCAAAGTCAAAAGGTTGCTTTTGTTGAGGTTGATGTCAACTTTGCCGAGCAAAACGTCCGCCACATTCGTCCGTTCGATAATGCCTTGTTCGGTCGAGTTGAACCGTGTGCTGAAAATATTTGCCAGCACGGGATCAATAAAATTCGGCTTTTCGCTGCGCCCGTCGTTGCGCTCGTAAGCGACAAAGAAAAACGCGCGGTCTCGTTTTATCGGACCGCCGACGTTGCCGCCGAATTGATAATTGCGGAAATCTTCGGTCGGCAGCCCCGCGTCAACCGCGTCCGGGTTCTGGCTTGAAAGCGACTGATTGCGGAAAAACAAAAACGCCGCACCCGAAAATTCGTTCGTGCCGCTCTTTGTGACGACGTTGATAAAGCCGCCCGATGAACGTCCGAATTCAGCCGACGCGCCGACCGGAACGACTTGAAATTCTTTGACCGATTCCAGCGAGATCGTGAACGCCGGACGCTGACCGCCGCGCTGTTCGCCGAAAAACGGGTTGTTGGCATCCGCGCCGTCAATCGAGATATTGTTCTGAATCCCCTTCTGCCCGTTGATCGAAATCTCGTCGCCGTCCGGTCCCTGAACGATCGAAACGCCGGGCGTGAGAAGCGCGAAACGCGAAAAGTCGCGGCGGTTGATCGGCAGATTTTCGACCGACCGCTCGTTGATTCGCGTCGAAAGCTCGGTTCTGCCCGTTTCCACGACTTCGCCCTCGGCGGAAACGTCAACCGTCGTCACGCCGCCGCCGATCTTCATCTCGATTCTTAAAGTCAGCGTTTGCCCGACGCTCAGCTGGACGTTTTCCAAAATCGTGTTTGAAAAACCGCTCGCCGTCGCCGTCACGCGGTATTTGCCGAGCGGCAAAAGCGGCGCACTGAAAAATCCGTCCGAGTTGCTCGAAACGGTTCGCTCAAATCCTGTTTCCGTATTTTTAACATTGACCGCCGCGCCGTTGACGATTGCGCCGTTCGGGTCAACCACCGTGCCCTGAATCAAGCCGGTCGTCGCCTGCGATTGCGCAAACACGCCGAAACTCAGAATAAGCACACATAAAACACCTGTCAAAGCTCGTAAAATTCGGCTCATAATTTCTCCTTTTTTTTCTTTAAAATAGACTTTTCCGCAACCTAAATTCCATTTACAAACGATAATTTTCCCAAAATCCCCTGCAAACCCGGCACGTTTCAAAAAATTAAATTTTAAGTTAAGAAAAAGTGAACTGCCTACGATTATAAGAGCAGTTTTCGCAGAAAAACAAATAAATAAATGTTAATTTTATTTATCGGACTTTTTTCAACAAAACCTTAAAACTTTTCGCCGTTTGTGATAAATTGGCTGTATGAAAATTCGCCCGATTTTTCTGCTTATTCTGGTTTCGCTCTTTTCCGCCGCCGCCGTCAATGCGCAGGGTTTGGTTGCGGGGCAATTGCTCAAATCGAACGGCAAACCGCTTCAATATACCGAGATCGAACTCGTCCCGCTCGGCGCGAAACGGCTTATCAACGACCCGAAGCTGATCGGTATTTCCAGCTCGAACGGCAGATTTTCGATGTCCGCCGTGCCGCGCGGAAAATATACTCTGAGCATCAATTTCGACGACAAACCGACCGATCTCTCGCCTTACGAAACTTTCTATTATCCCGACACTTACAAGCGTTCGGAAGCCGAAGTTTTCGACATTTCGGACGGCATCAAATATCAAAAACTAATTTTCAAACTGCCGCCCGCGCTCGTTAAAGGAAAAATCGCGGGCAGGGTCGTTTATGCGGACGGCAAACCCGTCGGCGGCGCGTTTCTCGCCCTGCGCGATCTGAAATTCGACCGCGGCATTTCGTTCGGGCAGTATAAAACCGACAAGCTCGGCGATTTTTCATTTACCGCTTTTGCCGGACGGCGTTATCAGGCTGCCGCTTTTCTGTTTGCCCGACTCGGGACGACCGCGCTCGACCCGTATGAATTCTTAGGCGCGGCGGAATCCGACGTTTTCACGCTCGAAACCGCGCCCGCCAATCTCAGACTGGTTTTAAGAGAAAGCCAGAATTACGAACAAATGCGCGAAAAATATATCGGCGGGCTGTTGCCCGAATTTTCAATCGAAATTTTCGATTCGTCATCAAAAGGAGAATAAATGTTCTGGAAAATAGCATTGGGTTTAGGAGTTTTCGGCTTAGTATTAAGCATCATTTTCATCATCATCGCCGTGCGCGCGTTTTACGCTTCGACCAACCCGGCGACCGAAGACATCGCTTTCGGCGGGCTTTTGATTAGCATCATTCTGCTCGTCGTCTCGTTTCTCGTCGTCGCCGTCAGCACGATCTTCGTTCTGCGCGGCAGCAAAAAGGAATGGGACGCGAAAAACTTAAAATAAGAAAGACGATTTGCCGAAATTTCTGAAAACTCTTCCGACAGATAAATTTGATAAACCCTTGATATTTTGCGGGATTTGCAGACCAAATCTTGAATTTATCTAAAGCAAATTAGTTTTTTCGGGCTTTCGGTGTTAAGCTGAGGTATGTCATACAGCCCGTTAGCAATCAAGAGAAGTTATGTTTTAGGCGATCTTTACAACCGCTGCGAAATATCGGAAACCACGCCGGTTTATATTGATACGGTAACGGAAGAACCCGTCGGATTTGTTGATAACAGTCTGGGCAAATACGCCGACGCTTTTTTGTTTCATCTGCCCGAAGATGTTTGCAAAAAGCTCTCGACCGGACATTTCAAATACGCTTTCGACTACGAAAAAACCGAAGAAAGCAATAATAAAATTCGCTTGAATTACATTCTGCTCGTTTCAAACGCCGGCAAGGAAATCAAACGCCGCATCCCTTTGTTAAACCCGAAAGATTAAACTTTTACGATTCCGCCAAAAATTTATTACAAGCCCGACAACGATTTGCCCGCGCAATTCGTCAAACTCTGCGCCGGAAAAATTTGAATAATTTGTCGTTTTCCTGCAAAATTTAAAGGAAAAAACCGCACTTATCAGGCGTGTTATAATTTTAAGCATTATGGGTCACATTACCATCGAAATTCCGCAAGACGGAAATTATTTTTACCGGATTCAGAATGAAGAAACGATCAGACAGCTGTTGTCAGCCCTCGAACAGATCGTCGAGAAAGAACGCGATGAGGACGAAGATATTTTGGGTTTGTGGACAACACCCGAACCGATAAAACGAGCCGCTAAACAGCAATGAAACCTTTCAAGATCAGAAATATCGAAATCAATCCGCCGATGATTCTTTCGCCGATGGCGGGCGTGACGGATTATACTTTTCGGCGGCTTATCAAACGGCGCGGCGGAGTCGGCTTGGTCGTGTCCGAATTTATCTCGGTCGAAGGCTTGACGCGCCATAATCCGAAATCGAAACGGCAGATGAATTTTGCTGAAGAAGAACGCCCGTTTGCCGTGCAGATTTTCGGCGGACAGCCCGAACGAATGCGGCTCGGCGCGGAAATGGCTGAAGAAGTCGGCGCGGATATTTTGGATATAAACTGCGGCTGTCCCGCGCCGAAGGTCGTCAAACACGGCGGCGGAAGCGGACTTTTGCGCGATCTGCCGCGTCTGGAAATCATCTTAAAGGAGATCAAAAAGACGATTACGATTCCGCTTACTTTGAAAATGCGCGTCGGTTTTTCCGATTCGACGATTAACGCCGTCGAAGTTGCGAAAATGGCGGAACAGTGCGGCGTTGAACATATCCAGGTTCACGGGCGCACGAAGGAACAAGGCTACAAAGGATTGGCGAACTGGGATCTGATCCGCGCCGTCAAAGAAGCGGTAGCGGTTCCCGTTTCGGGCAACGGCGATATTACGACGATCGAATACGGCTTGCAGAAATGGCGGGAATCGGGCGTTGACGGAATTTTGATCGGACGCGGCGCGATGCAGAACCCATGGATTTTCCGCCAGTTTAACGATGTTCTGAACGGGCGCGAACCGTATCAGCCGGATCTCACGGAAAAAAAGGCGGTGCTTTTGGAATTTTTCGAGATGCTCCGCGAAGAAATGCCCGAGATCGTCGCTTTGGGGAAAATGAAACAGCTTGCCGGACAATTCACGAAAGGCTTGGTCGGCGGCGCGCAGTTTCGCCAGACGCTCTATCATTCGCATTCGGCTGACGAGATTCTGGACAATATCACGATTTATTTTGAAACTTTGCAGCAGCGCCAAACCTTCGGCGACGGTTTGACCGAAGCCGATAAGGATTTGGAAATCGCCTCGTGCGACGCTTTTTCCGAAGAAGAAACTTCGTGCGAGATTGCGGCAAACGTTTAATGCCGCCGGAAATTTTATGAAACTATCGAAAATCGCTTTTATTTTACCGCTTATTTGTTTATTCGCGTCGTTCGGTTTTGCTCAGACGAACACGAAAACTAAACCGATTCCGCCCGCCGCTTCAAATCAAATCAAATTATCGCCCGCATATGCCGAGGTTCTTTTGCGCAAAACCGAGCTTTTATCGGAACTCGAAGCACTGCTTATCGAATACACTGATGAATTTCCGAAGGTCAAGGAAATGCGTTTTGAAAGCGGTTTGCTGCAAAAGGAATTGGACAGATTGCTGGCGGTAAATGCGGCGGACGGTTCGAAATTATCCGCCGCGCTCGGCAAATTAATGGTGCGAAAGTGTGAACTCAACGCCGGTTTATGGAGTTTGCAGCAGCAATTCAACGACCAGCACCCGGACGTTAAACGCGCCAAGCGAAAATCCGAACTCTTTGAAGCCGCGATAAACGACATTCTGCAAGGAAAATAAAAATAGTGAAAAGTGAAAAAACGAAAAGTGAATAGTTAAATTCCTTAACTATTCACTTTTCACTATTAGTTTTTAACTAAATTACGGCGCGACCAAACTTTGCGTCGGATCGCCGAAGAAAATATAAGTCCGCCGCATATCGGTTGTCGTGTGCAGCATTTTTGTCTGCCGCGCTGCTTCGCCGAGCGGCATTCCGGCAAAGACCTTCTGATAAAAGTCCTTCGTAAAATATTCCTGCTCAAACGCTCCGTTATAGCCCGAAGCCGCCCAAACCGCATTCGCGCCGCCGTGTCTTTTCTTGATGACGGCTTCGGCTAAACTGTTCATATTGGCTTCGGCATATGCACCGTTCAGGCAATCTATCATTGCCATAAACGGGGTGATCTTCTTTGATTCCGGCAGGTTTGCCGCGTCCGCGCTGCGGAAAATCTGCGAATTCGACCAGCTTCCGATCGAAGCGTGTCCGAAATAATTGATAACCGCCGCGCCCGAACCTATTCGGTTGATAATGCCGGCGCGAACCGTCGCCGGGTCTTGACCGCCGCTGTCGAGATAATTGACCGTTACGCCCGCCGGAATAAAGGTCGCCATATTGCGCGAACCGCCCGTAAAGTTATAGTCAATATTGGCATCGGAAACAAAATGAACGCCGCGCTGATTTATATCTTCGAGCGTTGCCGGTTCGGCAAGAATGATCTTTTCGAGCATCGCTTCGAGTTCGTCTTCATCCTTTGCGGGCAATCTTCCGACGGCAATCTCACCGACGCTGTCGCCGTTAAAATCCGCCAGCATTTCGTCGGAAACGGTTTCCATATTCCACGTATCAACCAAAATCGTCGGAACGCGGTTATAAATATTGCCGCCGAATCCCGAGTAATTTCGCGGGTCAACCGTCGCATCGCCGGCAAACATCGCAAAATCGGGTTTGACCGCCCAATTTTCCTTGGCAAACCGCAAAAATGCGCGAACCGCTTCGGCGCTTCTGATGCCGTCGTTAAATTCGTCGTAAATATCCTGAACGTCAACAAACATCGTCTGAATGCCGCGAATATTGCGAAGTGCGCAAAAATCGCGCGTTGTTTTTTTGAATTCATACGGCGCGATGACCAGGAATTTTGCCGCGTTTTGCGTGTTTCTCAAATCCGACGGAGTGTTGATGATCAAAGGTGTTGCCGCAAACGGCGCCGATTCCGCGCCCATTGCGAGCATTACGCGCGCGTTTTGCGCCGGAGCGACCGTGACCGAAAAAGTTCCGTCCGTTTCCGGTTGGCTTTCGGGCGAGTATTCGATAATCTGCGTCGGATTGGTAACGTCAAAAACACGCACCTGCGAATTTGTAAAACCCTTTAATTTTACCGTCTGTTCCGGGCTAACGCTGAAATCGAGCCGGTTATTTTGCGCCTTCAACCGGCGCGGATAGCTGATGCGGACGGCTTCGGTAACATTTATGTCCTGCGAGCCGCCGAGCGCCTGCATAGTTATCGTGTTCGTTCCTTCGACCAATCGCTCGAGCGGCACATTTACCGTCCATTCGATGCGGTTATAATGCGTAAAATTCATCTGCCCGATGATAATGCCGTTCAAAACTACGGCAACCTGATGCGGAATCGGAGTCAAACCCTGCAAATCTATTCTGACCGCCGCCGTCTGTCCGCTGTCGGTCGCAATATCGCTCAGAGTTAAAGTCTGATTCGATGCCGTCGGGCTGACGACCGCGCCGAACCAATTTTCGCGCTCACCGTTCAAAACCGAACTGACACGATAAATTTTGTCCTTTCGTTCCGCCGTGATCCGCGACCAGCCGTATTCCGCCGCTGAAATATAAGGCTGCGAAACGCGGTCTATTCGCTGTCCCGGATCTGTGTCGGTTATCAGCCAGTAAACATTCGTGTTCGTCTGAATCGTATCGAGTCCTTGTCCGAAAAATTCCAGCGAACCGTCTGCGTTGACGGCGATTGGCTGTTCGATGCCGCCTGCGAAAAGTTTCCAGTTGGCTGAGCGTGCCACATCAAACCCCATCTCCGCCAATTCCGGTGCGCTGACGCGGTAAATTCCGCGATTGCGAACTTCGATTTTGAGCGCGTTCGGGTCGTTTGCAATCAAATCCGCCTCGGCGCTTTGGACTTTTTCAAACTTTCCCTT
>JALHNX010000071.1 GCA_022843305.1 Pyrinomonadaceae bacterium
TTACGTCGAACCTGCGTGAAAACAAAGGTTATACGTATTCGCCTATTTCGACCGTCTTCAACCGCTACAAAACCGGCGTGTGGTATGAATCGGCGGACGTAACGACGAAATTCACGGGCGCATCGATCAAAGAGATTTTGTTCGAGATCAACCGCCTCAGAAACGAACCGCCGACCGACGCGGAACTGCAAGGCATCAAAAACTATATGACCGGCATTTACGTCCTGCAAAATTCCACCCGCGCGGGCGTGATCGGACAGCTTGAAAATATGAATTACAATGAACTCGATAAAGGTTACATTGATTCATACATCCAAAAAGTCAACGCCGTCACGCCGAAAGACGTGCAGGCGATGGTGCAAAAATACTTAACCGAAGACAAAATGACGATCGTCGTTGTCGGCGACAAGGCGCAGATCACCGAACAATTAAAGCCTTACGAAAATTAGGTTTTTGATTAAAAGGAAATAAGAAAGGAGATTGGAAGCGTTAGTTTCCGATCTCCTTTCTCATTTTTTATGCAAAAACTTTTTCGTCGCCGTGTCTATTTCACGTAAGAGAGGGTGAAAAAGATGAAAAGATGCCAAAAATGTAATTTTCAAAGCGACGCGATGTTGGAATATTGCTGGCAGTGCGGCTCGCAGTTGACGGATGTTTCAAATGCCGGACAGTTTTATCAGGGCGCACAGCCGACGCAGAATTACAGTCTGCCGAATCAGGCGCAGGGATTTAATAATTACGGGCAAGCGGGCGCGCCGAATTATCAGCCGCGTCCGGCTTCGTATAGCTTCGGCAGAGTCGCGGCGGTTTTGAGTGGCATTTTCTTATTCATACTTTTGATTTCGGGCGCGGGCGCGGCGGTTATTTATAAAGTTGTCAATAAACCGACGAAGCCGTATCCCGAATATCGTTACCGGAATCCCGAACCCGTGAAATCGCCGGCAATCAAGGAAAATCCGGTCAAAGAACGAACCAAGACCGATAAACCGCGCGCGGAGTTTGAAAAAATCTGGGTTGATTACAACGTCAAGGAAAACGGGCGTTTGGGAATGCGGATTCACGTTAAATTTTCGGTTTTCAATATGAAAGACGTTGATTCGCGGCTGGCGATTAATTTTGAGAAAGCGGACGGCACGAAATTGACGACGACCAATAAAAAGTTTGCAAACAAGGACGGAAAGGTGGCGGTTTCCCGCGCACTGAAACCGGGGTTTGACGATACGATTTATAAAGATTTGGAAATCTTTATGCCGTATGAAGAACTGAAATTAGGTCCCGGCAAATACGATTTGAAAATGGATGCCGACGTGACGTACGAAAACGGCGAACTGGTCGAACATCTCGGTTATCACGATTTTATATACGAGAAAAAATAGGTTTACAAACAAACTCTTGCTAACCCCCGAAAAAGAAAAGAGGCTCACAAATCAGCCTCTTTTCTTTTTTTAAATGCAGAAGACGCGCGACGTAATTATCACAATCACTTCGCGCGTCTTCTGCATTTTTGAATAACTAAAGGTTAAAGCCGCCGCGGGTCAGCATTGTTTCAAAATTTGTTTTGTCAACGGCTTTGATATATGCGTCGCGCGGTTGGACGATGCCTTGCTGAACGAGGTTGAACAAAGCGTCATTGAGCATCACCATGCCGTGCTGTTTGCCGGTTTGCATCGAAGAATTGATCTGGAACGTTTTGCCTTCGCGGATAAGGTTCGAGATCGCGGGCGTTACGATCAAAATTTCAAGCGCGGCAACGCGACCGCCGCCTTTTTTCGGCAGAAGCGTCTGCGCGATCACGCCTTTTAAGGATTCCGAAAGCATGACGCGGATCTGCTGTTGACGGTCGGCGGGAAATTGGTCAATGATGCGGTCAACCGTCGAAGCGGCGGTCGTCGTGTGCAGAGTTCCGAAAACAAGGTGTCCGGTTTCGGCGGTTTCAATCGCAATCGAAATCGTTTCCAGATCGCGCATTTCGCCGACCAGCAGAATGTCCGGGTCTTCACGCAGTGCGGCGCGAAGCGCGTCTTTGAAACTGTCCGTGTGATTGCCGACTTCGCGCTGATTGACCAGACATTTCTGGTTTTCGTGCGTGAATTCGATCGGGTCTTCGATCGTAATGATATGGTCTTCGCGCGATTTGTTGATATGGTCAACCATCGCGCAGAGCGTCGTTGATTTACCCGAACCCGTCGGACCCGTGACGACGACCAAACCTTTCGACAAATCGCAGAGATTCATAATCGCCTGCGAAAGTCCGAGTTGTTGCGCCGTTAAAATTTTCGTCGGAATGATACGAAAAACGCCGCCCATTCCTTTGCGGTCGGCGAAAATATTGGCGCGGAAACGCGCTAAACCCGGAATTTCGTAGGCAAAGTCGGAATCCGAACGCCGCGCAAATTCTTCCTGATTTTTCGCCGGCATTATCGAGTTCAAAAGTTCTTTGATCGAATCTGCCGTGAGCGTTGTTTCATTGGATGCTAAAACCTGCATTTTGCCGTCTTTGCGAATCATCGGCGGCATCGAAACGCTCATATGCAGATCCGACGCGCCGATTTCGGACATTTTGTAAAACAGCGCGTCCATCCGTGCCTTCGCCGCCGAATTTGCTCTTGCGGGAACAAACTCGGGAGCTTCCGCGACGGGCTGTGAAACCGGTGCGAATTGCTGCGGCGCGACAAAATTCTGCGATTGCGGATAAGTTTCCGAAATCATCGGCGCATCGGTCTTAAACTCGTAACCGTCGTCGGGCTGAACAAAACTCGATGATGGCGGAACATATTCGCCCGCTTCAAATTCCTGGCGTTTGATGGGCGGTTCGTAAGTCGCATCGGCGGAAAAAGTCGTCTGAAATTCGGGATCGTTGACCGAAACTATTTCGATTTCAGGCTCGACATAATTTGTCGTTTCGACTTGATAATCGTATGGTTCATCAAATTCGATTTCTGGCGCGGAGTAAGTATTGACGGGAATGCCCGCGCTGTTTTGAGCGTCCAAAGAAGAACTCTCAAACGAATAATCTTCGACTTCCAAATTTGAAGTTTCGGAGTTGAACGGTGCAGATTCCGGTTTTTCGGGCGCGGATGCGGGCGGTTCGGATGAAAGCACGGGCGATGTTTGCAGAATGCTTTCGACCATCTGCTCCTGCGTCGGCGGTTTTTCCGAAATCATCGGGCGAATGGTGACGTTAAATCCGGCAGGCGATTTTTTGACCAGAAAACTGAATTTTCCGAGGTTATGCGGATGAACAAATTCGACCTGCGGCTCGCTCGGCAATTGCTGTTTAACGTCATTCGGAATCAGCGGAAAAACCATCATACTGATCTGCGTTCCCAAAAGCGGCGTGTTGTTGACATCGTTCTGACCGTTCGCGGAAACCAGATACGGGTTTTTATTCGGCTCAAGGTGCAGCTCGTAACTGCAAGTCGAAAGTAGGGTTTGGAGATAATCGTTTAATTTTTCCATAGCGAATTTGATTTGACTTTGAAAAATATTGACCGGGAAGTGCGGATTAAAATATTTGTGAAAAGAGCCGGCAGAAAAGCCTTAGAAATAATAACATACGAAAACAACGTTTGTCATCAAGAATTTTTTGCCGTTTTGAAATTCGCAAACGATTGACATTTATGAGAAATTAGATGTTCAATTTAATAGTCGGAAAACAAGTTTTCCGGGAACGGTTCTTAAGATAAACTATGACTCAAACAGGCAAAGAAAGCTCCGAATTTACAAAAGGCAAAATTCGGGACGTGGTTGTTTATCCGCTCAGAAAATTTGTGGACGAACGCGGCTGGCTGGCGGAATTGTTTCGCCACGACGAGCTGGCGGAAGAATTTTATCCGGCAATGGCGTATATTTCCGTGACCGAACCGAATGTTTTGCGCGGTCCGCACGAACACGTTGACCAGGCTGATTTATTTTGTTTCATCGGCACGGGAAATTTTAAACTGCGCTTATGGGACAACCGCGAAGATTCGCCGACTTATCGAAACGTGATGACGATGTTTGTCGGCGCGGACAATCCGCAAGCCGTGATTATTCCGAAAGGTGTCGTTCACGCTTACAAAAATGTCAGCACGACCGAAAAAGGCGTGGTTATCAATTGCCCGAACCGTCTTTTTATGGGCGAAGGCAAAAAAGAGGAAATTGACGAGATTCGGCACGAAGACGATCCCGATACGATTTTTAGAATAGAAGATTAATTTTGGTCATTTGTCCGTTGTGTTTCGAACTTCGGACATTTAGACTAACAGCTGTCGGCAGTTTAGTAGCGATTTTCCCGCACTATCGTATAATCGGATGCCACTTTTTGAAAGATAAAAGCCGCGTTCGATTTACAGGCTGCCGACGCAAAACAAATTAAACGAAATGACACAAAACTTCCTTGGTTTTGTTTTTTTTTATTTGTGAACAAATCTTTGAAAAATGGAAGATGAACGAAAGGAAAAATAATTATACACTTTACATTTTGCACTCTACATTTAATTACAGAAAAAAATGTAAAGTGAGAACGCAGAATGCCGGTTTTATATCTTTAACCTCATTAAGATTTAAAACGATATTAAATAATGAAGATAGTTCGCATCATTGCAAGGCTCAACGTCGGCGGTCCGGCGCGCCACGTTGTTTGGCTCACGAAAAACTTACAGACCGAAGAATTTCAATCCGTTCTGCTGACGGGAACCGTTCCCGACGGCGAAGAAGATATGAATTATTTTGCCGAACAGCACGGGGTCGCGCCAATTTTTATTCCCGAAATGAGCCGTGAGCTTTCAGCGAAAGACATAATTTCGCTCTGGAAGGTTTTTCGCCAAATCGTTCGGGAAAAACCCGACATCATTCACACGCACACCGCCAAAGCGGGAACGATCGGACGCGTCGCCGGATTTTTTTACCGCTGGCTCGCGTGGAAAAACGTGAAAATGGTTCACACCTATCACGGACACGTTTTTCACAGCTATTACGGCAAGCGCAAAACCGCGATTTTTCTTTTTATCGAAAAAAGTCTGGCGCGTTTAACCGATAAGATCATCGCCATCAGTGCGCAGCAGAAAGCGGAAATCAACGAAAAATTCGGTGTCGGGCATGATAGTCAGTTTCGGATCGTGCCGCTCGGAATTGACCTTTCACCGTTTAAAGAGGCAGAAGCGAAAAAAAATATTCTGCGCGCAGAGATCGGCGCGGCGGACGATGCAATTCTCGTCGGCTTTGTCGGGCGTTTGACCGAAATCAAAAATATTCCGCTTGTTTTGCGGGCGGCGAAGATTTATAAAGAACAAAAAAATGCCGGCTTTCCGAAACTGAAATTCGTCATCATCGGCGACGGGCATTTGCGTGAAAGTCTGGAAGCCGAAGCCGCAAATTCAGGTCTTCAGAATGAAGTTTTATTTCTCGGAAACCGCAACGATACGGATGTTTTTTACGCGGGATTGGATATTATCGCGCTGACTTCACTCAACGAAGGAACGCCGCTTTCATTGATCGAAGCGATGGCAAACGGCAAAACTTTTGTTTCGACCGTGGTTGGCGGCGTTGCTGATTTGCTCGGCGAAACTATTGAAAAAAGGGAAACCTTCGAGATTGGCGAACGCGGAATCGGTGTTGCTTCGGGCGATGCGGACGCGCTGTTCGACGCGCTTGTTTATCTGGCAAAGGATGAAAATTTAAGAAAGACGCTCGGCGACAAAGGACGTGAATTCGTGACAAACAATTACAGCAAAGAGCGTCTGACGGCAGATATAATTAATCTTTATCGCGATTTAAATCAAAATTAATCGAAATCTGCTTGATTTTGCGTCGAATCTATTTTGTAATGTTTCTTGAATACGGTTTAATCCCGAGAAGGATTTTTAAAGGAAATTTAATTTTTCCTTGATACCTCTATGTTTAGTATGTTTACGAATCCGATTTGGGTTGCGATTGTCAGTTTCGTTTCGGCAATCATTTTAACTTACGCTGTGCGCGGCGCGGCGCGGCGTTACGGATTTGTCGCCGCGCCGAAAGCCGACCGCTGGCATAAAAAACCGACCGCGATGATGGGCGGCGCGGCAATCTTCCTGACGACAATTTTAATTTATTTTCTTTTCGTTCCTTATTCACGCGAATCGCTCATAATTCTGGGTGCCAGTTCGTTTCTTTTTCTGGTTGGTTTGCTCGACGATATTTTAAATATTAAACCTTATCAAAAACTCGTCGGGCAGCTTATCGGAACGGCAATTCTGATCAGTTTCAAAATGATACTGCCGTGGACGGGTTACGAAATTCTCGACATTTGGATAACGGTTTTCTGGCTTATCGGAATTACCAACGCGATAAATCTGCTCGACAATATGGACGGTCTGGCGGCGGGAATTTCGGTTGTTGCCGCGATTTCCTTAGCCGTCGGATTCGCCGCCGGCGGACAAACCGAATCCGTTTTGTTCGTCGCCGTCTTTATCGGCGCACTGCTCGGGTTTCTGGTTTTCAATTTTAATCCGGCTTCGATCTTTATGGGCGACTGCGGTTCGATGTTCGTCGGATTTCTGCTTGCCAGTTCAGTTTTAATGAATCAGGTCGGCGGACAATCGCGCGGCGTTTTAACGATTTTGGCGGTTCCCGCGCTGATTCTGTTCGTGCCGATTTTCGATACGACTTTTGTTACAATCCTGCGCAAACTCTGGGGCAGAAAAGCCTCGCAGGGCGGACGCGATCATACCTCGCACCGGCTTGTCGCGCTCGGTCTTTCGGAAAGAACGGCGGTTCTGATGCTTTGCGGTTTTGCGATTCTGGCGGGCGGATTGGCTTTGCTCGTGCAGGAACTCGAAATCACGCAGAGTCTGGCGTTGATCGCCGCTTTTACAATCGGTTTAACGATTGTCGGCGTTTATCTGGCAAAGGTTAAGGTTTACGAAGAACAGGAAGAACATCTTGCTTTGCAGGATAATGTCGCCTTCGGATTTTTGCTCAACCTGTCGCACAAACGGCGGATTTTTGAGGTGCTTTTAGATGCGGCTTTGATCACGCTTTCTTACTATGCCGCGTATGTTCTGCTGTTCGGCGAGTTTGAAAATACAACCAACTGGGATTTATTTCTGCAAACTCTGCCGATTTTAATTATCGTCAAACTTTTCGCGTTTCTTTTTGCCGGTGTTTATCGCGGCATCTGGCGTTATACGAGCGTCCGCGATTTTGTGACGTTTTTCAAAGCCGTCGCCATCGGTTCGGTTTTGAGTCTGCTCGCCGTCCTGCTTTTTTATCGTTTTCAGAATTTCTCGCGGGCGGTTTTTATTCTCGACGGCTTGATTTTATTCACCGTGCTTTCGGCAAGCCGGATGGCTTTCCGGCTTTTTCGCCAATTGCTTCCGATGCCCAACGCGGGCGACGGTCGCAACGTCCTGATTTACGGCGCGGGCGACGGCGGCGAGATGGTTTTGCGCGAGCTGAAAAATAATCCCGAATGGGAATTCAAACCGATCGGTTTTGTTGACGACGACCCGCTCAAAAAAGACAAGGTAATTCATGGTTTAAAGGTTTACGGCGGCAACGGTTCGCTCAAATCAATCTGCAAACAAAACGACGTGCATGAAATTTTGCTGTCTTTCAGAAACATCTCGCCTGAAAGATTAAAGGAAGTCAGAACCATCTGTGAAGAAGCGAATGTCGCGCTCAAGCGTGCTTTAATAAAAATCGAACCCGTAGATTTTGAATGATTCCAGATTCAATATTTCAAATTCCGGCTTATTTTTGATTTTTAATGTGGAATATGGAATCTGGAATAAATAATAAATGGCGACCAAATCAATCCAACTAAACACGACCGCCGCACGCCTGATAATTCCGGTTCTGGCGGTTTTATGCGTGGTTTTCGCATATTTTTTCGCTAAATGGTTTTTTGCGAATACGCTTGCTTCGCGTTCGCTTTACAAGGAAATCGCCGAGTTTTCGGTCGGTTTAGCACCCGCTGATCCGCAGACGCGGTTTGCTTCCGCCGTTTTGCACGAAAAGACGTTTTTGCCCGATGATCTGCCGAAATCCCTAGCGGAATTTGAACAAGCCGCCGCGCTTTCGCCGTATGATTTCCGCCTGTGGTTTGAACTCGGCAAGGCGCGCGAACGCGGCGGCAACACGGAAGGCGCGGAAAAGGCTCTGCGAAAAGCACTCGAACTGGCACCGAATTATTCGCAGGTGCAATGGGCGCTCGGGAATTTTTTGCTCAGGCAGGGAAACGAAACCGAAGCGTTTACATACATTCGCAAAGCGGCGGAAGGCGATAAAAACTTTGCCGCTCCGGCAATTACGAGCGCGTGGCAATTGTTTGAGGGCGATTTTGTGAAGATAAAAAGCTACGCCGGCGAATCGGTTAATTTGAAGGCGGCGTTTGCCTCGCTCTTAGCGAAGGAAAAACGTTTTGACGAGGCTCTGGACGTTTGGACGAGCTTGCCCGAAACGGCGCGAAAAACGGACTTTAAAGCAAACGGCGACGATATTTATCAAAAAATGCTCGAAGCGCGAAAATTCCGCACGGCTTTACGGATTTTTTCGGACATCAACGAATCGGACGAGAATAATTTCGCGCTCGGGCGCATTACGAACGGCGGTTTTGAATCCAATATCAATCCGCAAAATCCGGGCGTTTTTGAATGGCAGATCGCCGAAGGCGTCGAGCCGCAAATTCTCATTGATAAAACGCAGAAGCACGGCGGCGAAATTTCTCTGGTGATAGTTTTTAACAATAAGGACGGCAAAGCATTCCGCAATATTTCGCAATCGGTCGCGGTCGAAGCGAACAAAAAATACGTTTTCGAGACTTTTTACAAATCCGATTTGAAAAGTTCCGCTACCCTTAAATGGGAAATTGTTGACGCGGCGAATAATGATAAAATTCTGGCTTCGACCGAAGCGGTTGCCGAAAATGCTGATTGGACGAGTTTGAAAACCGAATTCGTCGCGCCCGAAACGACCGAAGCCGTAACGATCCGGCTCGCCCGCGTGGCGTGCGGCACAACGCTCTGCCCGATTTCAGGGAAATTGTGGTTTGACGACTTTAGTTTGAATTAAATGCAAAACGAACATCACGAACTCGAAAATCCGAACGCGATAGATTTGGCGGATGAATCCGGCACGGCGGAACGCTCTTCGCGTTTAAGCGGCATAATTTTTATTTTGCTGTGCGTTATTTTGGTTTTTTCGACGCTCGCTTACGGTGCGACCGAAACCTGGGCATTCGGTTTTATCTCGATTTTTACAGGGCTTATCGCTATTTTCTGGCTGGCGGACGCGTGGTTTAACCGCGAATTCCGGTTTGATACGAACGCTCTACAACTTCCGATTTTAGGTTTGATTATAATCGGCTTGATTCAGCTTTTGCCGCTTCGCAGTCCCGAAACCGGCGGCGCATTGGCGATTCCGGCGGTTTCGTCGCTTTCGATAAACCCGTATGCCACGCGGTTTGCGGTTATTCAGTTGATAATTTTTCTAATCTTTTTCGCCGCCGCTTTTACATATCTCAACAGCGCACAGCGTTTGCGGAAAATCGTTGCGGGTGTCGTAATTTTCGGCGCGGTCATGGCGTTTTTCGGTATCTTGCAGCGTCTGGCAAGTCCCGAAGGAATTTACGGCTGGCGACCGACACCGCAGGCGATTCCGTTCGCGTCGTTTGTCAATCAACATCATTTCGCGGCGTTTATGGAAATGACCATCGGCTTGACGCTCGCGCTTTTGGTGGGTAAAGCGACCGAAAAGGATAAACGTCTGCTTTTGATTATCGCCATCGTTTTGATGGGCATCGCCATCCTTTTAACCGGCTCGCGCGGCGGCGTTTTAAGTCTTCTGGGCGTTGTCGGTTTTGTTTTGCTGACGAATTTTTTGCGAAAAAGCGACGGCGCGGAAGATCTTCCGAAAGAGGAAAAACGCGCTCGATTTAAGCGAAATCTGGCGATGGTCGGCGGCGGTTTCGGATTGCTGATAGTGTTGGTCGGCGCGGTTTTACTGCTCGGCGGCGACGCGCCGCTGTCGCGCGGCATCGGTTTAACGACGCATACGGATGTCAGCAGCGGCAGACTTCATTTCTGGTCGGTCGGCTGGCAGATTTTTCTGAGTTATCCGATAATCGGCGCGGGTTTGGACGCGTTCGGCACGGCTTTTCCGCTTTACGACACGTGGAACGGAAATTTTCGCGTTGAACAGGCGCACAACGAATATCTGCAAATTTTGGCGGATGCGGGAATTTTGGGTTTTTTGTGCATCGCAGCGTTTATTTTTCTGCTTTTCAAACAAGGCTTGCAGAAGATCGGCACGGAACACAGCCATTTTCGCCGCAGCGTGGCAATTGGCGCATTGGCGGGCTGTTTCGGCATTTTGATTCACAGCTTTTTCGATTTTCCGCTTCGCACGTCGGCAAACGCCTTTTTCTTTCTGCTTTTCGCCGTTTTCGCCGCCGCTTCGATTCATTTCTCGAAACGCAGCCGCACACGCGGGAAAAGATAGCAGAGGGAAAAAGGGAAAGAGTGAAAAAGTTTGCTTCACAATAGCGAAATAACTTTTTCCCTTTTTCCCTCTTTCCCTCTTTCCCTTTATTTAACGACGACGCGCACGAAGCCTTTTTTGAAGAAAAGGCGCAAAACCCACGGTTTTGATTTATCCACGTAGTAATCGGCGCGATACAGAATTCCGCCGATAAAGGTTTCCTTTCCGTCAAATTCCTTAATGCTCACAAGCTCGTCGAACTGGACGTAATCGAACGAATGAATGCCGCTGCCTTCCTTGTTCGTGGCGGTCGTGCGAAAGGCGTTCGGCGTGTCTTTGACCTGACAAATGACGTTTAATTTTTTCTCGCAATCGGTCGTGAACGGGCGCGGCGGCAGAAGGAATTCCTTGTTGATGAGCGTTTCCATCACTCTATCGAGTTCTGTCCACGCCTTTTCGCCTTCGAGCGCGTTGCCTCGCGTATTTGCGTTGAGAATTTGTCCGGCGAGCGAAAAAAAATAAATGTATCGAAGCTGTGCGATTTGTTTTTTCTCGTTGTCGGTTTTGAGAATTTGCAGATAATCGGCGGCAAGCGCGGCGGATTGTTTCCAGTCTTCCTTTTCGAGCGTTGCAGCTAACGTTTGCCAATCCGCGTCGGAAATTTCCGTCACCGTCTTAAACGGCACATTGCGCGGCGTAATTTTGGCAGGCACACGCGGATTCTGCGCAAAAATGCCTGCTGCCGAAATGCAGATTAAAATCGTGATGAAGATAAATTTTTTCATTCGCTTTTAGTTTTGAGTTCCGCCTTCAGGCGGCTTGTTTTTTCTCATTAAACAACCAAGGTTGAAACGGATTTTGCCGCCTGAAGGCGGAACTCAAAACAGTTTACTGCTGTTCTTTCAAAAGTCTTTGGCGCGCGACGACCGCTTCCTGATAACCGCCGCCTTTCATATCGCCCATCGAGATCACTTTTTCATAGATTTTGATGGCGTAAGCGTTCTCGTCGTAATATTCATAAAGTCTGGCGAGCGCGACATACGTCAGCGAAATCAGTGCCGTATCGGTTTTTTCGGTCGCCGATTCGAGAACTTTCGTGTAAAAATTCTTCGCTTCAACCAAAAGCTGATTGCGTTTTTCGGGTTCGGTAATTGTTGCCGCCGAAAGACTTTTCACGCGACCGAGCGCGTAGAAAACTCTCGGGTCGGACGGATTTGTTTTCAAAAGCTGATTGAGTTCGGTTTCGGCTTGCGTGTATTTTTGCGTCTGAATCAGCGGTTCGACTTCCGAAAGTTTTTTCGTCAAAGGATTTTCGACGATGGTTGCCGCCATTTTTCGGCGTTCATCGCGCATGGCAAGCGCACGTATTCGCGCCTCGGCATTCTCGGTCAGACGATTCGTTTCTTTTGCCGTATCGAGCGACAGAATTATGTCGCGCAAACTGCTGGCAATATCGAATTGCGATTCTTCCAAACCTTTCAAACCGTTGGCGAAATAAAACGACAAAACCGCGCCTTTCTCATATGCTTCATAAAGTTTCAGATTCATTTCGTCTTCCGCCGCCGGCATCGCAAAACGCCCGTCAATCAGGTAAAGCTCGTCGGTTAATTTGACGACCTTTCTGCCCTGCGCGTCGGTTGTTTCGCTGATCGGCTTGCGTCCGGCGTTCGCATTGCGCCGCGCCTCGGCGGTTGCTTCCTGAAATCTTTGATAAAAGACTTGCCGCGCATCGGTCGCCGCGATCAGCGAACGCGAAACGGCGAGAAAAATGTCGGGCGAAATATCGGGATTCGTTTTGCGGCGTTCGTCAAGAAGCGATTTGATGCCGTCTTTGAAGGTCGAAATGTCCTTCGCATTTTTCAAGATGATCGGGTCGAGAACGAATTGCAGATAAGCGCGGCGGACTTCCGATTCGCTCAAATCCGTTCCGGGCGGAACGATCGCGTAATAATCGTCGCCGATGTTGCGGAAATTGATCGTGCCGCTTTGCGCCAGCAGATCGGGAACGATAAAAAATCGGCGTTCGCGTTCGCGCGTTTCGGTTTTTGTTAAGGTTGTTTTTTTGCTTTTGCCTTTCTGCACCTCGGTTTTAACTTGTTCGAGATAGGTTGTTTGCGGACGCGTGTGCAGATAATCGAGCAGGTCGCGCACCATTCTGATAGTCGAAGGTCGCAGCGCGTCGCCGGTCGCCTGATAATCCTTATAATATTCTTCGATTCGCGCACCGACAGTCGTTGTCCGATCCTGCGAACCGTCCGCAACCTTTATCGGGCTGCGATAAAATTGGCGCACTAGCGGCGAAAAATCGAGAACTTCGAGAAGATCGCCGGGCAGATCCGTGGCGCGTGGCGGTTCGTTCAAATCCGGCACGGGACCGAGCGAATAAGCCATCGAAATAAACGACGCGACGAGTTCGGCTTCTGATTTCTGCGCGTAGCGTTTTTTGTATTGGTCAACAAAAAACTTCATTTTCTGCTGCAAATCAGGGCTTAAGGTCGCCAGATCAGTCCGCAGTTTTTGCCGGAAATCTCTGCCTTTTTCGGTCAGAGGCGTTTCGAGTCCGGCGGCTTCGAGCGAAGCCAGGACGACGATCAAACGGCGGTCAGGCTCGATTTTTACGCCGTATTGCGACAAATCGAAAACCTGCGAAGTATTTTGCGCGAAAACGCCGACCGGAAAAACTAAAATCAGCGTCAGAAAAAAAACTCTTTTCATTTTTTTATTACCGAAAACGAGCAAAGAACGCAGAATCTGCAAAGAATTTATTCTTGGGGAATAAGTTACGGTTTTCTTTGAAAATTTTGCGTCCTTGCTCAACCATTAAAGATGCATCGCCCGTTCTCAAAGATGCCTTTGGAAAAAAAGGATAAAGGAAAACTCGACGGTTTTTCCTTTATCCTCGTGGTTTTGAAATTTAAAGTTTTGATTAGTCGAAACTGCTCAGCGCGTCGCCTTCGTTTTCAAAAACGTCGAAAACCGTCAAAAGTTTGGTGATTGCCAGCAGGTCTTGGATTTTCTGCGTCAGATTCAGCAATTTCAGGCTTCCGCCTTCTTTGTTGACCGCCGTAAAGCTCGAAACCAATTCGCCGATGCCGCTCGAATCAATGTAGCCGACGCTGCCCAGATTCAAGAGAATTTTCTTTTTGCCTTCACCGAGCAGGCGGCGAATCGTGTTGCGAAGCGCGACGCTTCCTTCACCGATCGTTACCTTCCCGTCCATATCCAAAATCGTAATGTCGCCAGCCTGGCGTTCCGCAATATTAAGTTCAGCCATTTTAATCTCCTTGTTGAAAAAATAAATATTTTGATTGCAAATTTTAGATGAAATTTACCAGAAAAGTCCAAGTAAAACAAAACTCTTAATGATTTTTTGTCATTTTCACGATCATTCCGCCTTCCGCGTGGCGTTTCCATTCGACCTTATCCACAAAATTATGCATAAACAAAATGCCGCGTCCCGATGCTTTCAGCAGATTTTCGGGATTTGTCGGGTCGGGAACTTCCTCGACATCGAAACCTTCGCCGAAATCACGAATCAGGATTTCCAACGCCTCGGCGGAACTGACCAAGGTTATCTCGACGTTTTTGTTCGCGTCGAGTTTGTTGCCGTGTTTGACGGCGTTGGCAAGCGCTTCGCGCACCGCCATATCGATGCCGAAAAGCGCGTCGTCGCCAAAGCCCGCTTCGCCCGCAAAGACGGTCGCTTTCTGCACCGCTTCGTCAATCGCTTCGATTTTGCTGGAGATGGAAAATTTTGTTTCTTTTTCGCCCACCGGTTGCCGATAAAAATTGTGTGTTTATACTAAAAACTTTAGTGTAAGTTTGCTTTTTATTGATGTTTATGTCAAGAACTGATTGGTTTTTATGTAAAAATATTCGTGAGGAAAAATAACTTTCGGAGAGCAAAATATGACGGAAAGAGCACGCCATCTGGCGATCAAATTCTTACAGCGCGAGTGGGATAATCTGAACGCACAGGAAAAAAAGGTCATCGAGTCGCTGACCACCCGCAAACAACTGAGCCGCAACATCAATAAAGAGTTTGACGAACGCACTTTCGGCGAAAGAGTCGCGGACGGCGTTGCTAAATTCGGCGGTTCCTGGACGTTTATGGGCATTTTTGCTGCGATTTTGATTTTTTGGGTAATCCTGAATTCCTATATTTTAGCTAACCGGAACGCCGCTTTCGACCCGTATCCGTATATTTTGCTCAATCTTTTTCTCTCGATGCTCGCTTCGGTGCAGGCGCCGATAATCATGATGTCGCAAAACCGACAGGCAGCGCGCGACCGCATTGATGCGGCGCACGATTACGAGGTAAATCTGAAATCCGAACTCGAAATCCGCGCTTTGCACGAAAAATTCGACGATCTGCGCGAACTGAAATGGGCACAGCTCGTCGAAATGCAGCAGGAGCAGATCCGGCTTTTACAGGAACTTTTGCGCGAACAAACCGAAAGAAAGAAAATGTAATCCGCCGGAAATCAAATTCGATTTTGCCAAACACTCGAAAAAATTTGTAAGTTTAACCAATGAAAATTCGACCGACTCAAAAATTGCGGGGAGAAATAAATCTCCCCGGCGACAAATCAATTTCGCACCGCGCCGCGTTGTTTGCGGCACTTGCGACGGGCGAAACGCGCATCGAAAATTTTGCGACGAGTGCCGATTGCGCTTCGACGCTTTCGTGTCTGGAACAACTCGGAGTTGAAATAAAACGCGAAAACTCGACCGTTGTTATCAAAGGCGTTGGCAAAACCGGCTTTCAAAAAAGCGAAAATCCGCTCGATTGCGGAAATTCGGGAACGACGATGCGGCTTTTAGCCGGAATTTTAGCCGCGCAGAATTTCGATTCGGTTTTGACCGGCGACGAAAGTTTGTCGAAACGCCCGATGCGCCGCGTGATCGAGCCTTTAGCGCAAATGAACGCTTCGATTGAAGCGGCGGAAAATCACGCGCCGCTCAAGATTTTCGGTAATAATCCGCTGAAATCCGTTTTCTTTGAGCCGAAGATCGCTTCGGCGCAGGTCAAATCCTGCGTTCTTTTAGCCGGACTCAATTCCGACGGCAAAACTTCCGTCTTAGAAAAAACGCCGACGCGCGATCACACGGAAAGAATGCTGCGCTGGTTCGGTGTCGCAACGGAAGAATCGGACGCGGATAACGGCAGACTGATCACGGTTTCGGGCGATGCCGAATTACGGGCGAAAGATCTGCTCATTCCGTCAGACGTTTCTTCCGCCGCGTTTTTTCTCGTCGCGGCGGCTTGTTTAGACGGCTCGGAAATCGTTTTGCCGAACGTTGGTTTGAATCCGACGCGTAACGCGGTAGTCGAAGTTTTAAAGGATTTCGGCGCGGAAATCGAGATTTTAAATTTAAGAGAAACCGGCAACGAACCCGCCGGCGAGCTGCGCATTTCGGGAAAGGGAAATTTGCGGTCGCGGCTTTCTTCAAACGTTCTGCGCGGCAAAATTATCGCCAACCTGATTGACGAAATTCCGATTCTAGCGGTTTTCGGAACGCAGATCGAAGGCGGACTTGAAATCCGCGAAGCGTCGGAACTGCGCGTCAAAGAATCCGACCGCATCAAATCGGTCGTCGAAAATTTACGCAAAATGAATGCGACGGTCGAGGAATTCGAAGACGGTTTTCGCGTCGAAAAATCGCGGTTAAAAGGCGCGAAAGTTCAATCGTTCGGCGATCACCGGATTGCGATGGCTTTTGCGGTCGCCGCGCTTTTTGCCGAGGGCGAAACCGAAATCGAAGATGCCGAATGCGCGGCGGTTTCGTTTCCGGCATTTTTTGAAATTCTGCAAAGTGTGGCAAAATAATTCACCATCAAGATACGAAGAACACAAAGTTTTTAATTCTACTTTTGTATTTTTGCGTCTTGGTGGTGAAAATTCTTAATGAACGACGAAAAGCGCATAGTTTTGACGGGTTTTATGGGAGTTGGCAAAACGACGGTTGCCAAGCATCTCGCCTTGATGCTCGAATGCCAGAGAATTGATCTTGATGCGGTGATTGCAGAAAGTGAAAAACGCACGATTGCCGAAATCATCGAGCAGGAAGGCATCGAAAAATTCCGCGAAATCGAAACCGCAAACTTACGAAGCATTCTCGAATCAAACGCGCGAATCATCGCGCTCGGCGGCGGTGCGTGGACGATCGAGGAAAACCGCCGTTTGATAAAAGCCCGAAACTTTACAACCGTCTGGCTCGAATCGAGCTTCGAGCATTGCTGGCTCAATATTTCCGCCTCGAAGCGCGTTCGCCCACTGGCGCGGAATAAATCTGACGCGCGCCGGCTTTTTGAAGAAAGGGAGCGCGTTTACTGCCTTGCCGATTGGCATTTTATTATCAAACCCGAATTTAATTCGTTTGAAGTCGCCAAACGAATTGCCGAAGAAATATTTTTCTATGAATTTAACTAGAAATTTTCAAAAAATAGTATAAACTACAAAAACATACCCCTTATTGGTTTGTCGGTTTCCAAAATCAGGATTTTTTGGAAACTTTTTTAAGTGTCAATATCAAATGTTTTGATGTTGATTTTACAAATAGAACTAAGGAATTTTAGGAGGAAATAATGAGAATTAAACTTTTAGCAGTTTTATGTTTGTCAACTTTTCTGTTTTTAACGGGATGTCGAGGTGACAGTAATGCCAATGTCAATTCTAATACGGCAACCGTCACAACTCCGACCCCGTTGCCGAAAACCGCCGAAACTGCCGCAACCGATCCGGCTTTGAAAACGAAAATTGAAGATGCTTTGAAGAAGAAAGGATATACGACTGTCACAGTTGATGTTTCGACAACACCGGCAACACTTCGCGGAACTTATCCGAAAGGTAAGCTCGATGACGTAATTCAAACGGCACAGCAAGCTAACGGCGAAAAACCGGTCAAAAATGAAATGACGGAAGCAAAATAATAAAGGAGGAAAAATTAATGTCTTTACAGGAAAAATATCAATCATTGATTGATTTAGCGAATTCATCGGGCATTTCGGGCTTGAATATCGTTGAGGCAGACGGCTTTATCAAAATTGAAGGCGCGGCTTCGAGCGCGGAAGCCAAACAGGCTTTGTGGAATGAATACGGACGAATTGACCCGGATTATCGTTCGGGCGACCTCGTTCTCGATATTACCGCACCGGAAGCGGCAGCAAATACATACACCGTCCAGTCGGGCGACAATCTGAGCAAGATCGGTTCAAAATACGGTGTCAGCTGGCAGCAAATCTTTGAAGCCAACCGCGACAAACTCAACGATCCCGACAAAATTTATCCCGGTCAGGAATTAACGATTCCGTCCGAGTAAAATTTTTATTGCTTTTAAATTTGATGCTTTGGTATGCTTGTCCGCAGGGCTGGCAAATCAAAGCATTTTTATTTGGAGGAAAAGTTTTATGCGTATCGTTTTACTCTCCTTTTTTATCGCCGTCTGCGCTTTCGCAATTTCCGGGCAGACACATCAACAGGCGCTCGATGAGTTTGCCAACCTGAAGCAGAAAATCGAAGCCATAAAATCGGAAGCCGAAAGCCTCGAAAAAATAATTCTGCAGCCCGATAAAGCGGATTTGATCACCGCCGAACAGGAAAACGTCAAAGTTTTTCGCCTTCTTCCGCGTGAAAAATACGACAAGGACGTTTTCAAAGTGCGCGGCGGCGGCGTGTATTACTCGTTTACCAACGAATCGCACAGCTACGACCGAACGCCGCAGATCGGTCTCGAACAAAACTTTCTGCAAGTCGGTTTTTACGGCGCAAGCTACGGGTTTCTGACGGATTTGGGCAAAGTTCGGCTGGCGGAAATAGAAGCAAAAACAAAAGGCGTAAATCTGCTGGCAAATTATCAGCCGCCGCTCGAATTGCCGAAAGCCAGAATCGAACAGGAAAAAGCGAGAGGTTTTGAATCGGAAAATGTAACATACAAAAATCGTCTGCCCGTCGCCGTCGGAAACACTTACGTCTTACGGGCAGTCAGCTACAATGAAGCCGATGTGCTGGTCGCTTTCAAAATTCACCGCCAGGACGCAGACGGCAGTTTGATAATTTTCTGGAAGCTGCTCGAAAATTTTGAAAAGCCGCTTTTGGCGAGAAACTGATAAATCATCAGCCCGTTTTGAGAAATCAGACGGGCTTTTTTCTTTCCCCCGATAATTTGCTACATTTTTCTTAATGGCTTTGGAAACGGATTTTATCGTCATCGGCAGCGGCGTGGCGGGACTTCGGGCTTCGATTGAACTGGCGAAATCGGGCGCGAAAGTGACGGTTTTAACGAAGGATAAAGCGTCGGAGTCGAACACCGAATACGCGCAGGGCGGTGTCGCAGTCGTTTTGTCCGACGACGACAATGCCGAGCTTCACGAAGAAGATACTTTGATTGCGGGCGCGGGACTTTGCGACGTTGAAGCGGTGGAAACGCTCGTCACGGACGGCACGAAATACATTAAACAACTTATCGAATGGGGAATCGAATTTGATAAAGAAGGCGGAAAACTCGCTTTTACGCAGGAAGCCGCACATTCCCGGCGAAGAATTCTTCACGCGCACGGCGATTCGACCGGCAAGGAAATCGTCCGCGCTTTGATCGCGCGGGCGAGGCAGGAAAAATCAATCGTTTTAATGCCGTTTGCGAACACGGAAAGTTTAATTGTTTACGATGGAAGATGCGTCGGCGTGAGATTTCTTGATCCGATTTTGCGCGCGCCGCGTGAGATTTTTGCAAAAGCCGTCATTCTTTGCACGGGCGGCGCGGGACAGCTTTACCGGCACACGACGAATCCGCCGGTGGCGACCGGCGACGGGATGGCGATGGCTTATTTTGCCGGCGCGGAAATGGCGGATATGGAGTTCATACAGTTTCACCCGACGGCGTTGAGTCTCGAAAACGCGCCGCGATTTCTGCTTTCGGAAGCGATGCGCGGCGAAGGCGGAATTTTGCGGAACAAAATGGGCGAGCGGTTTATGGCGCGTTACGACGAGCGTCTGGAACTCGCGCCGCGCGATATTGTTTCGCGTTCGATTGTCGCCGAGATGCGCCGGACGGGGACGCGCAATGTCTATCTCGATATGACCGCTTTGAGCGAAGATTTTCTGCGCGAAAGATTTCCGAAAATTTACGAAACGTGCAAGTTTTACGATTTGAATATCGCCGAAGATTTATTGCCGGTTTCGCCCGCCTCGCATTATTGTATGGGCGGCGTTCGCACGGATTTGCACGGGCGGACAACCGTGAAAGGGCTTTACGCGGCGGGCGAAGTGACCTGCACGGGCGTTCACGGCGCAAACCGGCTGGCTTCGAATTCGCTTTTGGAAGGCTTGGTTTTTGGTGCGCGCGGCGGCGCGGCGGCGCTTGCCGACAATTACGAATTACGAATTACGAATTTCAAATTAGAAAATCCGCAATCCGCAATCCGCAATCCGCAATCCGACGGAATTGCGACCGCGGTTAAAAAGCGCGTCAAGCGTGTGATGTGGGAACGCGTCGGAATTTTGCGCGATAAGGATTCTTTGAAACGCGCTTTGCGGGAATTTAAGCAGATCGAACAGGCGAATTTATCAACTTCGTCGCGCAATTTCGTAACTTTGGCGAAGCTCGTCGCCACCGCCGCGCTCTGGCGCGAAGAATCGCGCGGCGGGCATTTTCGCAACGATTTTCCCGAACGTGATGAAAAATTCCGCGTTCATTCGATCCAGAAAAAAGACGCGGAAATCTCTTCCGACGAGAAAATCAATTTCTGAAAAGAAAAAGCGGATGTTTCCTATTCAGAAACATCCGCTTTTTTCTTAGGTGTTTAGTCCCAAAGTGTCATGGTGTAGAATGCATAACACAAATCAACAAGGAGACACTATGGGACAAATTCTACACGGCTGCGCCACAACGACAGCGGCGCTCCGTCGAACAATACAAAATAGTCAAGAAAGCCTGAAAGAAATGGCTTCTCGGTACCACATCAACGTCAAAACAGTTGCTAAATGGCGTAAGCGATCTGTTGTTGAAGATTCCCCGATGGGTCCGCGTCAACTGAAATCGACCGTTTTGACCGTCGAGCAGGAAGCGATGATCGTAGCTTTTCGCCGCCAAACGCTTTTGCCGCTCGATGATTGCTTATATGCTTTGCAACCGAGCATCCCGAATTTGACTCGTTCAAGTTTGCACCGCTGTCTGAAGCGATACGGTATCAACCGTTTACCGGACATCAAAGGCGACAAACCAGTCAAGAAAAAGTTCAAGCAATATCCGATTGGCTATTTTCACATTGATATTGCCGAAGTTAATACCGAAGAAGGACGACTTTATTTGTTTGTTGCCATTGATCGCACATCAAAATTTGCTTATGCCGAACTTCATCCAGATCAGACACGCGATACGACTTGTCGATTTTTACGACAATTGATTGCAATTGTGCCGTATCACATTCACACGATTTTGACTGACAACGGTATTCAGTTTACAAATCGTAAAAAAGATAAATGGGCGTTTATGCATTTGTTCGACCGCATTTGTTATCAAAATGGAATCGAACATCGCCTGACAAAAGTTAATCACCCGTGGACAAACGGACAAGTCGAGCGGATGAACAGGACAATCAAAGATGCGACCGTTAAGCGTTATTACTATGAAACACATCAGCAGCTCAAAGCGCATTTGAAACTCTTTTTGAGTGCGTACAATTTTGCTAAACGGCTCAAGACTCTGAACGGCTTAACGGCTTACGAATATATCGTCAAATGTTGGCAAAATGACAAAGAACGTTTTAAGATTTACCCAAGCCATGACACTTTGGGACTAAACACCTAGTTGAATTGTAATGAATGAAGAAAATTCATCCTTCATCCCTCATCCTTCCTAAACCCCCGGCATCGCTTTTTTGAGCGGTTTAAGCAGTAAGAACAGCACGACCGCCATAAACAAAGCCATACAACCGAGAATGATAAAGAAGCTCGATTGATACCAGATGCTCCAGTAAATTCCGATCATTGTCAGCTTGTTGCCGATTGCCGTGGCGACAAACCAACCGCCCATCATCAGACCGCGCATCCGAATCGGCGCGACTTTTGAAACCAGCGAAAGTCCCATCGGCGAAAGCATCAGTTCACCTAAAGACAAAATCCCGTATGCTAACAACAGCCAGAAAGGCGAAACCTGAAACAAGTATGCTCGATTCAAAATCTTGCTCATCACCGGAGTCGCTTGACCTTCGCCGACAACTTTGTTGACGGTATCGGTCAGTTTTGCTTCGCCGGTGAACTTTTTGGTCTGATAGCTCTGGATATTTGTCAAAACATCTGCCGGAACGCCGTCGGCTCGGAGCTTATCGGTTACTTGTGTCAGATATTGCGGGAAATTCTGATTTTCCGAAAACTTCGCATTCGGCAGTTCCTTATCGTCAATTTCCACATCACCGACTTTTTTAGCGGTTTCTTCCGGTACGCCGTCTGATTTGAGATTGACGACGATGGTTGAAAGCGCGGACGCGAAAGTCGAATCGGTTTGGAATTTTTTGTCGTTGATAATGTTATTTTTATCCGCACCTTTACTGTCCAGCAGTTTAGTCAGTACATCTTCCGGCACGCCGTCGGTTCGCAGTTGACCGACAACTCTTTCGTTAATTCTGAATGCTCCGTTGGTCAATTGTTCGGGCGTAGCTTGCTGACCTTCGCCGACAGTCGCGGCAAAATAAAGCACGAAAAATGAAAGTCCGGTCAGCATCATTCCGATTGCCATTTTCGTCGGCGTTGCGGGTTCTTTGCCGCGTTTGTCGAGAAATCCCCAAAACCAGACGAGCGGAAACGTCAGCACAATAATCCAAAACGGATTGATGGAATTTGAAATCGTTCCCGTGACGTTCCAAGCCGTATTGTCATCCGCCCAATAAGTCAGCGTCGAGCCGTTTTGATGGAAAACCATCCAGAAAACGATGACGATGGCGAAGATGACAATCAACGCCATAATTCTTTTCCAATCCGGCACGGCGTTCATCAAATCCTGGCGGGCAGAGTTTGCCGCCTTATGTCCGCCTTCGTCCTGATCGCTGATTCCGTGCGGCGGCGCGTCAACGGCGGTCGCGGCAGTATCGGCGGCTTGCTCGGCATCACGAAGCGGATTTTTACCCTTGTCTTCTACCAGATTTCTAAAAAACCAAAGAATCGCCACGGAAATTACCATCCCGAAAGCGGCAACGGCAAAAGCGGCGTGAAATCCGGCATATTGTCTGACAATTTCCATCACCACCGGCGCGAGAAATGCTCCGACGTTGATGCCCATATAAAAAATATTATAGGCGCGGTCTTTCAAATGGCTGCCTTCGGGATAAAGATTTCCGACCATCGTCGAGACATTCGGTTTGAAAAATCCGTTTCCGATAACCAGACAGGTCAGCGCGGCGTAAACCGCCCACATTGCCGGAATTGAAAGCAATCCGTGTCCAGCCATAAAGAAAAATCCGCCGATCATCACGGCTTTACGGTAGCCCGTGATTTTATCGGCAATCAAACCGCCGATCAGCGGGCTGGCGTAAACGAACATCAGATAGTTGGCATACAGTCCGGTTGCCTGTCCCGAAGTCCAGCTAAATCCTTCTTTCGGGTCCTGAAGGTAAAGCGTAAAAAGCGCGAGCATCGAATAAAAACTAAAACGCTCCCACATTTCCGTTCCGAAAAGAACGTATAAACCTTTCGGATGTTTGTCGGTATGAGACCCAGCCCCGAAATTATCTATAGTTTCAACATTTGAACTCATTTAATTTTTTTCCCCTTACGAATTTTGAATTTTGAAAAGAAGTTGGGCAAAATATAACAGATTAGCACCCGGAATTAAAAGTTTGATGTGGCAATCTTCTCAAAAAGATGTCAATTATGCATAAAATTTATTCGATTATAAACCGATTGAAGAATTTTATTTACAATTTGCAAAATCCATATCTGATAAGATAAAGCTCAAAATCGCAGATTCACGGAAAGCTGAAATAACAACTAAATTTTGAGGTGAAATGTATGGCAAATACTTTTAGGAACGATGATTACCGCTCAGCCAAATCTCTGTCGTATATTGTGATGACGCTTTTCGGAGGAATTGCGCTCTGTTCCGCTTTTTATATCTTAATGAGCATCATAATGATTGCTTTTCCCGAGGCGAAGATGGATATGGACGACGGCAGTTCATTGAATATCGGACTCGCATTGATGGGATTGGCTTCCATTATGGAAATTATTTTTCGCGTGACGGTGATAGTTCTCTTTTTGATTTGGGAATACCGGAGTTTTAACAATCTTTCGGCGTTAAAAGCCAGAAACTTGGAGTATTCTCCGGGGTGGTCGGTCGGTTGGTGGTTTATTCCGTTTGCCAATCTGGTTAAACCTTTTCAGGTAATGCGCGAACTCTGGAACGAAAGCGATCCCGATTTTGACGAGGAAACCGGCTTTCTTCATACAAGTCCGGGAACGCCCGAAATAATCGGATTCTGGTGGGCGGCTTTTCTGCTTTCGGGATTTATCGGCAGAATAGTTGATAAAATGGTTGATGAAAACGGAGAGGCATCTCAATATTTTCCGGTTGCACTGATCGTCGCGAGTGTTTTTCAGCTGGTAGCGTCAATTTTGATAATATTGATTGTTAAGGGCGTTACGAACAGGCAGGAACAAAGATTTGACAAACTTGCCGCAACGGCAAAATTTGCGCCGCCGCCGCCGACCTTTTATCAAAACAATCAAACATAACTTTATGGAATTATTCAAAAACCTCGGCGCGGAAATCGAAAACCTCTGGCGCGATAAAAATTATGACGAAGCCCTGTTTCCCGAAATCGCCGCCAACGCCTTAAAGGAAGCGAATTTGCCCGCGAAGGTTTCCGCCTGGGAAGTTGTCGAATGGACGATGCAGCAGACGGTTTTGCCCGAACAGAAGGATTTGCCGGGAAAATTCGGCGACCCGCCGATCACGCTTTACAACAGCCCGCGTTTTCACGTTGACGTTTATTTCTGGCTCGAAGGCACGACCGCCATTCACCAGCACTCTTTTTGCGGCGCGTTTCAGGTTCTGATGGGATCGAGCATTCACAGCTGGTATGAATTCGACCGCTCGGAAGCGATCAATGTTTTTACCGAAATCGGCAATATCAATCTGAAATTATGCGAACTTTTAAGCGTCGGCGACGTGCAGCCGATTCAGGCGGGAAAACAGTATATTCACGGTCTTTTTCATCTCGAACAACCGAGCGCGACGATTGTCGTCCGCACGCACCGAAGCCCGATGTTTTTGCCGCAGTTTTCATATTACAAGCCTTTTCTGGCGATTGACCCGTTTTTTGAAGAAGCGAACACGACGAAAAAAATGCAGTGCGTGACGGCGATGATTCGCGCCAAATTTCCGCGCACCGACGAATTTATCGCCGATTGGCTGCGCACGGCGGATTTTCAGACGACTTTTCAGATTCTCTCGATGCTGCGCGGTTATCTGCGCTCGAATCAGGTTGACCAGTTGTTCAATCTTTCCGCGCCGCAAAACCGCTTCGACGCTTTTTTGGAAATCGTCCGCGAACGGCACGGCGAACGCGCCAATGTTTTCCCGAAAGTTTTTGAACATCTCGATAAACTCGATGAAATCCTGTGCCGGAGAAGCTACGTAACCGATCCCGAACACAGGTTTTTTCTCGCGCTATTGTTAAACGTCGAAGGCAGAGAACGGATTTTTTCGCTCGTCAAGGAACGTTTTCCCGACAGCGAACCGCTCGACAAAGTTCTCGATTGGACTTTCGATCTGGCGCAGACGCGTGTTCTGGGAGAAAAAATTCCGAACGCGCTCGGCATCGCCGATTTTGACGATACGGATTTGTTTATCTTAGAAAATCTTTTGCTGGATAAACCGCAGGACGAAATTCAAACGATTCTGGAAACCGAATACGGCGCGGCAAATCTGGAGAATCTTTCGGAAAGGATCGAAAAAATACATAAGAGCATTATCTTTCAGCCGCTTTTGCAGAAACATTAAACCGGTAAAATGTAAAAATTGAAAGCTGATGTGTCCGAATGGATTTGCCGAAGCGGAAAGATTTTAATAAACTAAAAAGGCTTTTTGCCCTTGTAGCTCAACGGTAGAGCGCGCGGCTCATAATCGCTCGGTTACAGGTTCGAATCCTGTCGAGGGCATTGAAAATCCAATTGAAAAAGGCAATCGTTTCCGATTGCCTTTTTCAATTTTCGGTTAGTGAAAATCATCAGTTTATGCCGTGCGCGACGACCGC
>JALHNX010000072.1 GCA_022843305.1 Pyrinomonadaceae bacterium
AACATAAAGTCAAGTCTTTTTGAAAAAAATGATGTCAAAATAAAGGACTTAACAATGTATTGAACATAAAGTGCTTAAAATTTCTGACTTTATGTGCAAAGCCGTGCAAAGCCCAAAATATTACTTGCCGCAAAAATAAAGTATATCAGAAAAACTAGCTTATCTGATATAGCATCTTAAAAGAAGTCATAAATTGGTGTTTTACTTTCTAATTTCCCTATTTTACTGCTGTTTCTTATGACTTGTTTCACGTTCCACAAGCAAAATAGGCAAAAAATAGTGTTGGATTTAAGTCGTCGCTGATTATAAAACCCCAAATAAAATAAGGGTTTTCAGAATTTTAAGTGACTAATTTTTGAATTTTTTCGTTGAGAAGTATTTAATTTTCCGAGACCTAGTTTTTGAACTGTTATTGATCACTGGATTTTGAAATCAGTGGGTTCAACTTATGGTGTAAAAAAGTTCAACTTATGGTGTGTGAAATTCGACTTATGGTGGAACTTATACAAAAATTTGTTATTTGTCGTAACTGACATTTTGAGAATACAAAGAAAAAACACCCTTTGGAATAGACGTTTTTCCCGAAGTTTTGAAGATTTTTCCCGAATTTGAAGAAAATGAGTTTTTAAGAATAAATATTTTCCTTTCAGCCTTTAATCTTCAAAAATAACTGAAGTTTGGCGTTCACGATTAACCTTCAATTGCAAAACATCCGGGCGATTGTAATGCCCCACGACATCCATATTTTGGCGTTCTTCGCGGACGCGGGCGTGATTAATTTCGACCACGACGAGTTTTTCTTCATTGCAAAAAGGCTCGATAATCCATTCGCCGTCGGGACCAGCCAAACAAGTTCCGCCGTTGGCTAAAACGTCCGGCGCATTTGCCAAAATTTTGTCCAGATGAATCGTATCTTTGGGAAAATCTTCTTTTCGCATCAATGAGCAAACCGAAGTTACAAAAGAGCGCGATTCTTTGGCGATAAACCTTGTTACATCAACATTATGCAAGCCGCCCGGAAAAACGCAAACGTGAAAATCTTCGCCCTGCCCGTAAAGCGCGGCACGGGCTAACGGATTCCAATTTTCCCAACAATTTAACCCGCCGACTGTGAACGCATTCAGCCGATGCACCCGCAAGCCGTGACCGTCGCCGTTACCCCAAACCAGTCGTTCTTCGTAAGTCGGAACAAGTTTTCGATGCACCGATTTTACCTCGCCTGTTTGGTCAATGAAAACCAGCGAAGCATACAAACTTTCGCCCCGATTTTTCGGTTTTTCAATCATTCCGAGATAAATTGCAATGCTTTTATCTTCCGCAAACTTGCATACTTTTTGTAAATCACCGCGTTCAATTTGGACGGCTTGGTTTGAATATTCGGCAAAAATTTCTTTTTGGATTTTGGAATTAAATCTTGCGCCGTCAGTCAGTTCGAGCCAAAAGGGATAACCGCCGACACAACCTTCGCCGCCTAAAACGACAAGTTCCGCGCCTTGATTCGCCGCATCTTCGGCAAATTGCAACGCTTTTTCAATCGTTGCTTCGCGCTTCATCCAGACCGGCGCAAATTGGGCAAGTCCGATTTTTAATGTCTGTTTTTCCATATTTGTTAAGGCTTGGCAATGGTAAAGAAATTGCAATTATTTAACGAAAGTTGTTTTTTTAGCTGATTTAATAATCAAATTTCATGATTATTGCCTTTCCAAACTTACAACAAATCGCTTCAAATTTTCTCTTTCATCATTTCCGGCAATCGTGTGTATATTACTCAAATAATTCATTCCCAAATATCTTGCATTTTCCGAAAAAGGCAACCAGAAATATCCGCTCAAATTATCGCCAATAGAACAGCTTATCGCCGCCATACTTTTGCGGAGAAGTTTTCTGCCGAGGTCTTTTTCATTGTCCAGCAATTCGGTGATGCGGTCAAAAAAGACTTTCATAAGCCCGCTCATTTCATACCAATAAACGGGCGGAGCAAAGATCAAGACATCTTAATTAACAATGATTTTTCGCATTAAAAGAATGAAAAGTTTTTTCATAACAGGACAACTTTAGATATTCTTTACTAAATGCTCAATACAAGTTACTCCCGTAAAAATCAAGAAAGAAACATCCGGCGGTATGCGGGTTAAATTGATTGCAAATCAAATAATAACTGCGGTCAACGGCTGGCGGACTGCAAACTTTTGTGCCGCTAATCATTTCGTAATTCATCAAATTTCCTTTTCTAAATAAAGGCTTACGCCCGATATATCAATTTACTATTCGGCTTTATTCCACAAATATTTCTTGGAATAAGCTGCAAAAAGCTCGGAATAAACTCGCTGAAAATCGCGCCGAAAAAGTGGCGTTATTGTCAGAGAAAAATTTAATTATTGGAGAATATTTTTATGTTAAGAAATAAATTTACGGTTATTTTGTCGTTAGTGATGGCTTTGGTTTTCGGCGGTCAGGCGAATGCGGTTTTTGCGAAAAACAAAAAGCAAATGAAGTTTAAGGTTCGCATCGAAAACATTTCGACGGGAGAGCAGACCAATGCCAGCGGAACGAAATATCCGTTTGCGCTGTCGCCCGGAATGTATGTCGTCAGCGAAAAAGAAATGCCGCTTTTTAAGGTCGGAAAAAAAGCGACGCTCGGAGTCGAAATGCAAGCCGAAGACGGCAATCCGATGTTATTGATTGATTCTTTAACCGGCAAAGTCGGAAACGCCAGACTCGGTTTTTTCAACACTCCGGTTGGCGCGGAAATGCCTGCACCGATTCTGCCGGGCGGTGCGTTCGAGTTTGAAGTTGATGCCATCGAAGGTCAAAAATTGACTTTGGCAACGATGTTCGGTCAATCAAACGACCTTTTTTACGCGCCTTCCAAAGCGATTGAATTGTTTGAAAAAGGTCAGCCCTTGAGCGGCGATATTACCGATAAACTCCAGCTTTGGGATGCCGGAACGGAAGTCAATGAAGAACCCGGCACAGGCGCAAATCAGGCTCCGCGTCAAAAAATGGCGAATATGGGAATGGTTGAAAAAGATGTGGTTAAATTAGTCGCCGACAGCTTTACCTACCCGAACACAAAATCGGTTCTGCGCGTTACGGTTACTCCGGTCAACTAGAAATAAAGTGAAAAGTAAAAAATAATCGGTAGATTCCTGCTTTTGCCTTTTACCTTTTTACTTTTTACTTCTCGAAGAGTTTCTTGTCGCTTTCAGCAGAGCGGCGGAGGCGAAATTTTGTCTCGAAACGCGGCTCTGTTTTGTCTTGAAAAGGGAGATTTTTATATGAAAAGGTTTTTGCAAGTATTCAGTTTAATGATTTTATCGGCGTTTATCGCCAACGCACAAATTACGGAAAAGAAAAGTTTAACACTCGAAGGCGCACGTCAGGTTATCGCGGCGGCGAAAGATTATGCGAAGAAAAATAATGCGCCCGGCGGTGTGATCGCAGTGGTTGATGAAGGTGGAAATTTGGTTGCTTTGGAACGCTTGGACGGAACATTTTCGGCGGGCGCGAACATTTCCATCGGCAAAGCCAAAACTGCCGTGATGTTCAAACGTCCGACCAAATTTTTTGAAGATGTGATAAAAAACGGTAGAACGGCGATGGTTGCATTACCCGATTTTACGCCACTTCAAGGCGGTGTGCCGATTACGGTTGACGGTCAGGTTGTCGGAGGAGTCGGCGTTTCGGGCGCGGCATCGGCACAGCAAGACGAAGAATTGGCAATCGCCGGAGCAAACTTTCTGAGCAATCAAAAAACTTCGGCTGTAACATTTTTTGATGCCCAAACCGTCAACACCGCTTTCGATAAAGGCGCGGTTTTGATTGGCGATGACAAGGGCGAAAATTATCAGGTTCACGCTTCAAGACGCGAAAAGTCAGGTTTAGTCGAAGTTCACGAACTCGACACCGACATCATTTACGTTCTCGAAGGCACGGCAATGATTGTTACGGGCGGAAAATCGCTCGAATCAAAACAAACCGCGCCAAACGAATTTCGCGGCACATCGGTTGACGGCGGCGAAACCAGGCAACTTAAAAAAGGCGATGTTTTAATTATTCCGAAAGGCACGCCGCATTGGTTTAAGGAAGTTGGCGGAACTTTTCTTTATTACGTTGTGAAAGTTCGATAAAAACAACGGAAAACTGAAAATGGAAAATTACTCCTTTGCGTTTTCCATTTTCAGTTTTCCACTTTGCATTTTTAAGGAGTTTGATTATGAAAATTATTACAGCAATTATATTTACGATTCTTTTTTCGCTTGCTGTTTTTGCTAATGAAGTTCCCAACGGCAAGGCGGAAGTGAGTATTGATTTGACAACTGGTGATGGTGCGAAAATTGTCAGCGGCATTTGGCGTTACAGCGACACAAAAATCATCGAAACCGATTTCAGAGCCGCTGGAGCAGACAATCAACCGACGGGAAATGCGGTTAAAACTTACGATTACACGCCGAAAGCCGGAGTTTTGGATTTTGACGATTCGGCATGGGAAATTGTTGCGGCAAACGATTTGAACAAACGGCGCGGTAACGGAAAATTGTCGTTTAATTGGTATCGCATCAACATCACGATTCCCGCAAACGTCAATGGTTTTGACACAAACGGCGCGACTGTCGTTTTCCAAACCGCTTTGGACGATTACGCCGAAATTTGGGTGAACGGCGAAATTTCGCGCTTTTTGGGACAGCAAGGCGGCTCGGTTATTGCGGGTTGGAACGCGCCGAATCGTTTGGTTATCGGGCGAAATGTGAAAGCCGGACAGAAGATTCAACTCGCCGTTTTCGGCATCAACGGTCCGATTTCAAATCCGCCGACAAATTTTATCTGGGTGCGCGAGGCAAAATTAGAATTTTACAAAGCCTCGACTGAGCCGATGGCGATTACACCGAGTGAGGTTAATGTCGAAATCGTCAAAAACGATGCCGCGATTGAAAAAATCGTCGGCGCGAATCCGAAAGTTTGGAAACTTGCGACAGGTTTCAAATTTACCGAAGGTCCGATTTGGACAAAAGACGGTTTGCTTTTCAGCGACCCGAACGAGAACGCGATTTACAAATATTCAACCGACGGAAGATTGAGTGTTTTCCGCACTCCAAGCGGATATTCAGGAGCAGACATTGCCGAATACGGTCAGCCCGGCTCGAACGGTTTGACGCTTGATTTACAAGGCAATCTGGTCATCAATCAACACGGCAATCGTCGCATCATCCGACTTGAAAAAGACGGCACGGAAACGGTTTTGGCGGACAAATTTGCAGGCAAACGACTTAATTCACCAAACGATTTGGTTTATCGCTCGGACGGAACTCTGTTTTTTACCGATCCGCCGTTTGGACTTCCGAAATTCTTTGACGACAAGCGTAAAGAGTTGAACTTTTCCGGCGTTTATTCGATTCAGAAAGGCAAATTACAGCTTGTTTCCAATGAATTTACCGGACCGAACGGTATTGCTTTTTCGCCGGACGAAAAATATCTCTACGTCGGAAATTGGGACGAAAAGAAAAAGACGGTTTATCGCTATGAAGTCAATGCAGACGGAACTTTGTCCAATGGGAAATTGTTTTTCGATTTCACCAATTTCAACGGTGAAGACGCGATTGACGGAATAAAAGTTGATGTCGAAGGCAATCTTTACGTTTCCGCGCCCGGTGGTTTGCAAGTTTTGAATAAAGACAGCAAACATCTCGGCACGATTGTCGTTCCACAGCACGTTCACAATATGGCTTGGGGCGATGAGGACGGCAAAAGTTTGTATTTGTGCGCCCGAAGCGGTTTGTATCGGTTGCGTTTGAATGTGGCGGGTGTGCGCCCGACGATAAATTAATCAATAATTTCAGCCGAGAAACCGCCCAGAAAGTGTGGTGGTTTCTCACAACTCAATCCGTTACCATAAACAGGTGAAATTTATTGATTTAAGCCGACTCTTTTAACTAAATCCTGAAAACGCGGATCTGTGCGAATTTCATCCCATTCGGGGTCAACATCAAGTGTCAACATCGAGTTTTCACGACGTTGGAAAGCCTTTTCCAAAAATTCAAGTGTGCGTTCCTTATCGCCCAACAAATTGTAGTAAAGCGCGTATTTGCTGTAATTTTCGCCCTCTTTAAATTTTCCGGCAAACTCGCGCAAAATCTTTTCCTTTCACGTTCAAGAAAATTGTATCAATACCGACAAACACGAAATTTCCCTCAGTTCAGATGCTAAAGCGCGGATTACGGAAAAACTGAAAGCCCGCCAATAATTGGAATAAACTAAAAATTCAAGTGATTTATAGCGTGTATGTTTGATGAAAGACACGCGCACGCGCACACACAAAATCGTTCTGCCGTTATTCCGACGGCGGAAAAATTAAATGCAAATTTAAGATTTACGGGAAAATATGTAACCATCGCTTTTCTCGATTCGGGATTTTATCCGCACCCGGATTTTGCCGATAGAATTCTGAAATTTCACGACATTTCGGGCGAAGAAAAATTTCTCGAATCAATCAAACCGAAAGGCTATCACTGGCACGGGACGCAAACCGTTACAGCTTGCGCCGGAAACGGCTCGCTTTCGGATGGAACTTATAAAGGCTTGGCTTCGGAGGCGAAACTCGTTTTGGTCAAAGTTTCCGAAAAAGGTTCGATTTCCGAAAAGAATATCGAAAAAGGCTTGCAATGGGTTTTGAAAAATCGTGAACAATATAACATTCGCATCGTCAATATGTCGCTCGGCGGTGATTTGGACGTTGCCACAAACGAAAGCAAAATCAATCAATTAGCGGAAGAATTAGTCAGACTCGGCGTAGTTGTAACCGTTGCGGCGGGAAATACAGACGAATCACATTCGATTCCACCCGCCAGTGCGCCGTCGGTCATCACGGTTGGCGGATATTCGGACGAAAACAATTTCGATGCAGAAAATCACGAGCTTTATCATTCCAATTTCGGCACGACGGCGGACGGTTTAATCAAACCCGAAATCATCGCTCCGGCAATGTTCGTCGCCGCGCCGATTTTGCCGGAAACCGAAGATTATGAAATCGCCGAAACGCTCTCGATGCTGTCAAATGCGCCGGATTATTCGTTTCGGCTGCTTTTGCAGGAGTATCGGGAACAAGCCGGTCTTTCATCCGACATTCTTTCGATGGAAGCGGACGCGGCACGAAAAATTGTCGAATCCGCACTTCATCGCCGCAAAGTTATTGCGACACATTACCAACACGTTGACGGAACGAGTTTTGCCGCCCCGATTACGGCTTCACTCGTCGCGCAGATGCTTGAAGCGGACTCAAATTTAACTCCCGCCATCATCAAAAATATTCTGATTTCAACCGCTTCGCGTCTGGCAAATTTCCCTGCCATCCGACAAGGTTTCGGCATTTTGAATGCCCGTTTAGCGGTTGAAGAAGCCTTGAAAGAAATTCACTATTTTGACCACGAAACGTTGACACCGCCGCGCATCGAAGGCGAAAAGATCGTTTTTTATTACCACGACGACAATGCAAAAAGCGTTCATTTAGCAGGCGATTTTAATAATTGGAGTTCGTCCGAAAATCAGTTCTTCAAAAACGGGGACGGCTTGTGGCACGCGGAAATCCCAAATCCGCCGAGCGGCAAATACCGCTATAAATTCGTCCTTGACGGTGCAATTTGGAAGGAAGATGCGAGCAACGGGATGAAGGAAGAAGACGGCTTCGACGGGTTCAATTCAATCCTCCAAATAAGCTGAGTCTTTTGGAATAAACCGAAAAGTAAAAGTGTTTTAGAAAGCGAGGAACGCGAAAAGAAGAATGTTAAGCGCATTAAAAAATCATTGGTTGGAATACATTTGCGAAGCCGTCGGACTGGGCGTGTTTATGATTTCGGCGTGTGTGTTCACTATGCTTTTGTTTCACACCGATTCAGCCGTTATCCATTGGAATTTATCGCTTCGTTTCGTGTTGATTGGTTTGGCGATGGGATTTACGGCGATTGCGATTTTCAAATCGCCCTTTGGCAAACTTTCGGGCGCACATATCAATCCCGCGGTTACTTTGACCTTTTGGCGATTGGGGAAAGTTAAGACTTGGGATGCAGTATTTTACGTTATTTTTCAATTTATCGGTGGAACGGCGGGAGTTGTGCTTTCGTGGCTTATTTTGGGTGATTGGTTAGCAAATAAGGATGTCAATTTTGCCGTGACGATTCCAAACAGTTCGGGATGGTTAATTTCGTTTATTGCCGAATTCGGCATTTCGTTTGGGATGATGCTCACGGTTTTAATTGCTTCAAATCACGCTAAATTTTCGCGTTTCACGCCGTATCTGGCGGGATTTTTGGTGGCGACTTATATTTCGCTCGAAGCCCCGATTTCGGGAATGAGTATGAATCCTGCGCGTTCCTTTGGTTCGGCAATTGTCGCGGGCGTTTGGAATGATTGGTGGATTTATTTTGTCGCTCCGCCTTTGGCAATGTTAGCGGCGGCGGAAATTTTTGTTAGATTAAATGGCGCACATTCGGTATTATGCGCGAAATTCGACCATTACAGCCGGATGCGCTGTATTTTTAACTGCAGTTTCGGCGAATTGAAGAAGCCGGAATTCATTGAAGTTACAAAAAATGAAGCGATGTTTTTATCAATGTCGAGCGGGTTATTTTAAGAGTTTAAATTTATGAAATTAAAAAATAAAACAGCAATTATCACGGGCAGTAGTCAGGGCATCGGGCGCGGAATCGCCGAACGATTTGCCCACGAAGGCGCGAATGTCGTTATCAATTATATCGGCAATATGGAAATGGCAAACGAGGTTCAAGCCAATGTGGAAAACTTAGGCGGAAAAGCTCTATGCGTGCAGGGCGACATTTCAAAAGTTGCGGACATCGAAAATTTATTCGCCCAAGCAATCGAGGCTTTCGGACAGGTTGATATTTTAATCAACAACGCCGGAGTCGAACGCCACGCGCCGTTTTGGGAAGTTTCAGAAAAAGATTACGACTTTGTGATGAACGTCAATACCAAAGGCACATTTTTCTGTTCGCAGGCGATGGCAAAACATTTGATTGAGACCAAACGGCGCGGAAAAATCATCAATATCAGTTCGGTTCACGAAGATTTGCCGTTTCCGAATTTTACGGCTTATTGCGTCAGCAAAGGCGGCGTGAAAATGTTGACGCGGAATCTGGCGGTTGAGCTTGGGGCTTACGGCATCAACGTCAACAACATCGCCCCCGGCGCAATCGAAACGCCGATCAACAAAAATCTGCTCAATAATCCGACAAAACTGAATTATCTTTTGGGGCAAATCCCGCTGAAACGGCTCGGACAACCCGAAGACGTGGCAGGTTTGGCGGTCTTTTTGTCATCGGACGAAGCAGATTATGTAACCGGCTCGACCTTTTTCGTGGACGGCGGGCTGACCTGGTTTTATGAGGAGCAGTAGAAAAGGCAAAAGTAAAAAGTAAAAAGTTTTTTTTTGTTTCGCGTATTTCGCGGGCAAAAAGGGTTTAAGTTATGAACGGACATTACGATTTTATAATTATCGGAACAGGCGCGGGCGGCGGAACTCTTCTGCATAAACTCGCGCCGGCGGGTAAAAAGATTTTGGTATTGGAACGCGGCGATTTCGTCAAACGCGGGCTTGATAATTGGAATTCGCGCAAAGTCAACGTCGAAGGGCATTACAATACGAAAGAAACGTGGTATGACAGCGCGGGCAAACCGCTTCATCCGCATACGAATTACAATGTCGGCGGCAACACCAAATTTTACGGCGCGGCGTTGTTCAGAATGCGAAAGGAAGACTTCGGCGAACTGAAACATTACGACGGAATTTCTCCGGCGTGGGCGATTGATTACAACGAGTTAGAGCCGTATTATCAACAAGCCGAGCAAATGTATCACGTTCACGGCAAGCGCGGCGAAGACCCGACCGAGCCTTGGGCGAGTTCCGCCTTTCCGCACGAAGCGGTCAGCCACGAACCTCGCATTCAACAATTAGCGGAAGATTTTGCGGCGTTGGGATGCAAACCGTTTCACGTTCCGCTTGGCATTCAATTAAAAGAAAATGACGCGAGAAGCAAATGTATCCGTTGTCAGACCTGCGATGGTTTTCCTTGTTTGCTCAATGCCAAAGCCGATTCGCACATTTGCGGAATCGAGCCTTCTTTGGATTATCCGAATGTTACTTTATTGACCAATGCAATGGTCACGAAATTGGAAACCGATGCAACAGGCAAAAGCATTTCCGCAGTTCACGTCAAGCGAAACAACGCAGATGAAACCTATTCGGCTGATGTCGTAGTTGTTTCAGCGGGTGCAATAAACTCAGCGGCTTTGCTTTTGCGTTCCGCTAACGAAAAACATCCTAACGGTTTAGCAAATTCGAGCGACCATGTTGGTAGAAATTATATGGGTCACGTCAATTCGGTGATGCTGGCAGTTTCCAAATGCCCGAATCCGACCATTTTTCAAAAGACTTTGGCGATCAATGATTTTTATTTCGGCGCGGACGATTTTGCCTTTCCGATGGGGCATATTTCGTTTGTCGGAAAATTGGATGGTGTCACGCTTTCGGCTGGTGCGCCCGCGATTGCGCCGGGTTTTACGCTTGATTTGATGGCGAAACATTCGCTCGATTTTTGGCTGACCACCGAAGACCTTCCGCGCCCGGAAAACCGCGTCACGCTCAATAAATCGGGCGAAATTGTTTTAAGTTATACGCCGAATAATCTCGAACCGCACAAGCGTTTGCAAAATAAATTGAAAGATTTGATGAACAAACAGCGCAAATGCGACATTCACGGCGACGAATGTCATCAAGGGATTTTTGCTCGAAATCTTTATTTGGCGGAACAAATTCCGCTCGCCGGAGTCGCTCATCAGAACGGCACGATTCGCTTTGGCGATGATCCGACAACTTCGGTTTTAGACCGTAATTGCAAAGCGCACGAAGTTGATAATTTATATGTCGTTGACGGCTCGTTTTTCCCTTCGAGTTCGGCGGTCAATCCGGCGTTGACGATTATGGCGAATGCTTTGCGGGTCGGCAACCATCTTTTGGAGAGAATGCAATGAACGGTCAAATAAATCATCGAAGAGAAATTCCGCTCGGATGGCTGTTTATCGGTTTAATTGCGTTTTTTGCCTTCTTTTCGACAATCGCCAACGGGCAGGTTTCGCGTGTCGAATCGGTTGGTTTTACCGTTTCCGATATGGACAAGGCGATTGATTTTTACACGCGAATTTTGCCGTTTGAAAAGGTTTCGGACGTGGAAACTTACGGAACGGAATTTGAGCGTCTGTCGGGTGTTTTCGGAGCGAGAGTTCGGATCGTTCGTTTGAAATTGGGCAATGAATTTCTTGAATTAACCGAATATTTAACTGCCGGAGGTCGTCCGGTTCCGGTTGATTCGCGGAGCAACGATAAATGGTTTCAACACGTTGCAATTATCGTTTCGGATATGGACAAGGCGTTTGAAGTTTTGCGAAAAAACAAGGTTCGTTTTGCTTCGACTGCGCCGCAAACTCTGCCGAAAACTATCCCGAACGCTGCCGGAATAAAGGCATTCTATTTTAAAGATTTCGACAATCACGTTCTCGAAATTTTGCAGTTTCCGGCAGACAAAGGCGCAAAGAAATGGCACGATTTAGCGAGCAAAGGGCAGTTATTTTTGGGCATTGACCATACCGCGATTGTGGTTGGCGACAGCGAAACAAGTTTGAAGTTTTATCGAGATACTTTAGGCTTAACCGTTGCCGGAACGAGTGATAATTTCGGCTCGGAACAAGAGCATTTGAACAATGTTTTCGGCGCAAAACTGCATATTACAGGTTTGAGAACTAAAGAAGACGGAATTGCGGTTGAGTTTTTGGAATATCTCACGCCGCGTGATGGAAAGCCGTTTCCCAACGACACAAAAAGCAATGATTTGTGGCATTGGCAGACGAGTTTTGAAGCAAATCAAGTGAATTCATTAGCCTTGCTTTTGACGAAAAATAAATTTGATTTTATCTCGTCAGGTTTAGTTGACTTCGGCGGGATTAAATTAGAGCTAAACAGTGCTTTATTAGTTCGTGATGCAGACGGACACGCGGTGCGAATTATTGAGAAATAAAAAGGGCGGACAAATTCGTCTTTTTTTATGGAATAATTCTTGCTTTTTGCGGAATACAAAAGCGTTATGAACGCAGAAAGTAAAAGATTACACCAAAAAAATTGGAAATATTGGGGACCGTATCTGTCCGAAAGGGCTTGGGGAACTGTCCGCGAAGATTATTCAAACTATGGTTCAGCCTGGGATTTTTTTCCGCACGACCACGCCCGCTCCCGCGCCTATCGCTGGAATGAGGACGGAATTGCCGGAATTTGTGATTTAAATCAGAAGATTTGTTTTTCCGTTGCCTTTTGGAACGGCAAAGACGCTATTTTGAAAGAGCGCATCTTTGGTCTGACGGGCAGCGAAGGCAACCACGGCGAGGATGTGAAGGAATATTATTTTTATCTCGATTCCACACCGACTCATTCGTTTATGAAGTATCTTTACAAATACCCGCAAGCTGAATTTCCTTACGGCAGATTGCTCGAAGAAAATCGTAACGCGGGAAAATCGAAAGGCGAATTTGAATTATTGGATACGGGATTATTTGACGAAAACAAATATTTCGATTGTTTCATCGAATATGCCAAAGCCGACGCAGACGATATTTTAATCAAAATTACGGTTGCCAACCGTTCAAACGAAACGGCAAACATCAATGTTTTACCGACAATTTGGGCGCGAAATGTTTGGTCGTGGGCCGGCACGGAGCCGGATTTCAAATTTCAAATTTTAGATACAAATTCGATTGCCGGCGGTGGTTATGAATTATCTTGCGAAAACCCGGACGAACTGATTTTCTGCGAAAACAATACGAATAAACAATGGCTTTTCGGCGCGGAAAACGAGTCCGAATTTGTTAAAGACGGCATCAATAATTACATCGTGAACGGCGATTCGGGCGCAGTCAATCCGGCGCAGCACGGCACAAAAGCGGCGGCAAATTATCTTTTGGAGCTGCAAGGCGGCGAGGAAAGAACGGTTCGACTCCGACTTAGCCCGAAAACAAAGAACCAAAAGCCAAAGACCGCCTTTGACGATTTCGACAAAATATTCAAACTTCGTCAAAAAGAAGCTGATGAATTTTACGGCGAAATTATTCCGAGTAGTTTGTCGGCAGACGCGAAAAACGTGATGCGTCAAGCATTTGCGGGAATGCTCTGGTCAAAACAATTTTATCATTACGATGTAAATCAATGGCTCGAAGGAGATTCAAATCAGCCGAAACCGCCCGCAGAACGCAAAAAAGGTCGCAATAATGAATGGCGGCATTTGAATAATGCCGACGTGATTTCGATGCCCGACAAGTGGGAATACCCGTGGTATGCCGCGTGGGATTTGGCGTTTCATTGCATTCCGCTCGCTTTGGTTGATGCGGAATTTGCCAAGGAACAACTAATTTTAATGCTCCGCGAATGGTATATGCACCCGAACGGGCAAATTCCCGCGTATGAATGGGCTTATGGCGACGTGAATCCGCCCGTTCACGCTTGGGCAGCGTTGAGGGTTTATCAAATTGACAAAAAACAGACGGGTAAAGGCGACAAAAAGTTTTTAGCACGAATTTTCCAAAAATTGCTGCTGAATTTTACTTGGTGGGTGAATCGAAAAGATGCCGAAGGAATGAATGTTTTCGAGGGCGGTTTTCTCGGACTCGATAATATCGGCGTTTTTGACCGCAGTCAGCCGCTTCCGACAGGTGGAAAACTCGCACAATCCGACGGCACTAGTTGGATGGCGATGTATTGTTTGAATTTGCTCGCGATCGCTCTCGAACTTGCCGTAACTGATGATTCTTATGAAGATGTAGCGACAAAATTCTGGGAACATTTCGTCTATATTGCCGATGCGATGAATAATTTCGGGCAGGAAGGCATCTCGCTTTGGAGCGAAGACAACGGGTTTTATTACGATGTTTTGCATTTACACGATGAACGAAATATGCCACTCAAGGTGCGTTCGATGGTCGGGTTGATTCCGCTTTTTGCCGTCACAACAATTGATTCGGAAACATTAAACGCCTTACCCGATTTCAAACAAAGATTTGAATGGTTTATCAAAAATCGTCCGAATTTGACCGCAAATGTTGAAAAGAACGGTGCCAGGCAGCTACTTTCAATCGCTTACCGCGAACGGCTCGAAAGAGTTTTGAAGGTAATGCTCGACGAAAATGAGTTTTTATCTCCGTATGGAATTCGTGCGTTGTCGCGTTTTCATAAAGATAATCCGTATGTTTTAATTGTGAACGGAAACGAACACAGAGTTGATTACGAACCTGCCGAATCTTCGAGCGGACTTTTTGGCGGAAATTCAAACTGGCGGGGTCCGATTTGGTTTCCGGTCAATTATTTGCTAATTGAATCTTTGCAAAAATTCCATCATTTTTACGGTGACGATTTGAAGGTTGAATGCCCGACGGGTTCGGGAAATATGATGAATCTTTGGGAAGTTTCGCAAGAAATTTCACGGCGTTTGTCACGAATTTTCTTAAAAAACGAATTCGGTTTACGCCCCGTTTTCGGAGATTTGGAGAAGTTTCAAACCGATCCGAATTGGCAAGATCTGATTCTGTTTCACGAATATTTTCACGGCGACAATGGTTCGGGAGTTGGTGCGAGCCACCAAACAGGCTGGACAGGATTAGTTGCAAAATTATTGCATCAAGCAGGCGAATAGTCCTTTTTGAAATTTTAATTTATGAATCAAATTAATGAACTGAAAGAATCTTTCAGAATCGCAACCTTTAGCGAATTGCAAGATCGTGAGCCGATTGGCGTTTTGGTAGAAAATGTTGATTTGGTAATTATTCGTTATGATGACCAAATCTCTGTTTTATACGGGCGATGTTTGCATCGCGGGGCTTTGCTCGCCGATGGTTCGATTGATGGAATCAATTTGATTTGTGGAGTTCACGGCTGGGATTATCGCTACGACACAGGTGTTTCTGAATACAATAATCACGAGGTTTTGCATAAGTTTTCTGTCAGCGTTTCGGAGGATTCGGTTTTTGTTGATACCGCCGAAATTCGCGCTTATCACGACAAAAATCCGCAGCCTTTCATGCGTAACGAATATCTTGGTCAATTTGCCGATACGCATCCCGAAAACACAGAACCATATTCAACTTTTATCAAAGATTTAGCCCAAAACGGCTTGACGAAATACGGGCATCACGGACCAAGTGCGGCGATGGGCGTTGACCGAAATTTGTTGCCGCGTTGGGAAAATATTCAGTTTCTGCCCGCACAGGTTGCGCGTCGTCCTTTTTTTGACGATGAACCTGTGAAAACGCAGACAGTTATCGGTAAAAATGCGAAAAAACCGCTCGTTTTGGAGATTCCGCTTTTTGTTTCGGATATGAGTTTTGGTTCATTATCTCGTGAAGCGAAAATTGCTTTGGCAAAAGGTGCTGAAATGGTTGGAACGGGAATTTGTTCGGGCGAAGGCGGAATGCTTCCAGCCGAAAAAGATAATAATTCTCGGTATTTTTACGAATACGCATCGGGCAGATTCGGGTTTTCGTGGGAAAAAGTAATGAAATCGCAAGCATTTCATTTCAAAGGCGGACAAGGTGCGAAAACCGGAACCGGCGGACATCTTCCGGCTGAAAAGGTGACGGCAGAAATCGCCGAAGTTCGCGGTTTGAAACAAGGTGAAGCCGCAATTTCTCCTGCGACATTTGTTGATTTGAAGTCGTTGGAGGATTTTCAGAATTTTGCCGCTGAAGTTCGTGAAAAAACCGGCGGAATTCCGATTGGATTCAAACTCGCGGCAAGCCGAATCGAAGCTGATATTGATTTTGCATTGGCAGTCGGCGTGGATTACATCATTTTGGACGGACGCGGCGGCGGAACAGGTGCGGCTCCGACAATTTTACGCGACAATATCAATGTTCCGACGATTCCCGCACTCGCACGAGCGAGAAAACATCTCGACAAACGCGGTGCAAAAGGCGTAACTCTAATTATTACAGGCGGTTTGCGGGTTGCCGAAGATTTTGCGAAAGCGTTAATGATGGGTGCTGATGCGGTTGCAGTCGCAAATTCGGCGATTCAAGCAATCGGTTGTTTGGGAATGAGATCTTGCCACACAAACAATTGTCCCGTCGGAATTGCGACACAAAAAGAGTCGTTGCGTTCGCGTTTAATTATCGCCGATTCAGCCAAACAACTGGCGAATTTTTTCAACGCGACCAACGAATTGATGCAAGTTATCGCTCGTTCGTGCGGACACGATAGTTTTGAAAAATTCAGTTTTGACGATTTAAGCACGTTTGATATTGATATTCACAAATTAACGGGAATTAGTTATGCGGGCGTTAATCCGTTTTAGTAGAAAGCATGAAAAATGAAACCATTGAGGAAAACAAAGAGGTTTGGTGCAAAGTTTTAGAAAGAGTGGAAGACTTGCCCGAAGGTCGAGTTGTCAGCGTAATTGCCCAACATCGCGGTCTTTGCTTAACGCATCACGACGGAAAATTTGCCGCACAACAAACGATCTGCATGATGCGATGGAAAAGGTTTTGGAAGTGATGACAGATGTAAATCTGATTTGAGAAAGTGCAATGAATATAGTCGAAATTATCGTTTTTGCAACAGGAATTTATTTGACAGTCGGTATTTTGTTTGCCGTTTGGTTTGTGATTTTCGGCATTACCAAACTCGATGAATCTGCGAAAGCGACAGGTTTCGCTTTTCGTATCATTGTCTTTTTCGGCATAGTTGTATTTTGGGTTTTGTTCGCAAAAAGACTGCTCTTTCACGAAACATTACCAACGGAAAATAATGCTCATCGCCGTAAATCTTTGGAGGCAAAATGATTAGTAAAACTCGTCAACGACACAGATTTATCTGGTTGGCTATCGCAATTTTGTTGCCGATTATTTTTGCCGCGAGCATTATTTATCGGCATTCTGAGCCGCTCAACCAATCTATTCCGCAAACGAAAACCACAAAATGAGCGAAAAATACGTTGCAATCAGTTGGAACAGGCAAAAGAAACTTTACGACGCAATTATTGCCGGCGGCGTGTTGCTTTATGTCGGACTTTTTGTCGGAATCGGAAGTTTGCTTCAGCCGAACGCGACCGCCGAAACTTTGATTATTCGCGGTTTCGGAACTTGTGCGATTCTTCTTTTACACATCGTTTTAATAATCGGACCGCTGTGCCGAATTTCTCCAAAATTTTTACCTCTGCTTTATAATCGCCGACATTTGGGCGTAACAACATTCTTTGTCGGAGCAATTCACGGCGTTTTTTCGATCATCCAATTTCACGCACTTGGCGATGTAAATCCAATTATCAGTTTACTTACGAGCAATACAAGATTTACAAGCATTGCTGATTTTCCGTTTCAACTGCTTGGACTTTTTGCGTTGATAATTTTATTTTTGATGGCGGTTACGAGCCACGATTTTTGGCTGAAAAATCTGACTGCACCGGTTTGGAAAACTTTACACACGCTCGTTTATGTTGCTTACGCACTTTTGATTGCACATATTTTACTCGGCGTTTTGCAAGCGGAAACTAATCCGATTTTGACGATTTTTCTCGGTATCGGAGTTTGTTTGGTTTTTGGATTGCATTTATTTGCAGGTTTCCGCGAAGCCAAAATGGATAAAGAACTTGCGACAGATTCAGCTGATTTTGTTGATGCCTGTTCCGTTGATGAAATTCCCGAAAAGCGTGCTTGCGTCCGCACAATTTCGGGCGAAAGAGTTGCTATTTTCAAATATGACGGTAAAATTTCCGCCGTTTCAAACGTCTGCCAGCATCAAAACGGACCGCTTGGCGAAGGGCAAATCGGTGATGACGGCTGCATAACTTGCCCGTGGCACGGATTTCAATATCAACCCGAAACAGGTGCATCGCCGCCGCCTTTTACGGAAAAAGTTCCAACTTTTTATACCAAAATCGAAAATGGGCGAGTTTTCGTCAACAAAAACCCTGAAAAAGCAGGAACATTCGTCAAGGCAACGGAGGTCAAATGAGCGAAGATTTTTACGTTGGATATTTACCGAAAATGCCGAAATCCGTGGCGAAAGTTATTCGAGTTTTCGTGATTCTCGCATTTATTTTTTCGATAATTTTGGCGGTTGCATTGTGGTTTGGACAAAAACCTTTCGCCAATAGTTTTTTTGAATTTACTGAAATTAAAGATTTTACAGGCACGATTCAAGCCGAACCGATTCCTTTTTTGTTGGTGGAAAAAGCTGAGAAAGTTAACGGTTTGCCGATGTTTGATAGATTTCCTCTGGTCAGCGAAGGAAAATTCGGCGTTGATGTTTCGGCGTTCAAAAATCAGTTTGTAAATCTAAAAGGCAAACTGATTTACCGTGATGATTTAAAAATGATCGAGGTAGTTTCGGATTCAATCGAGACGAATTCATCTAAATCTGCCGCAAGTCTTGAAACTGTCGAAAGCCTTGGAGTGCAGACGCTTAACGGTGAAATTGTTGACAGCAAATGCTATCTCGGCGTGATGAATCCGGGACAATCAAAACCGCATCGTGAGTGCGCTGTCGCATGCTTGCGCGGAGGAATCCCACCGCTTTTTGTCGTCAAGGATAGGGCGGGGAATATTTCCGAATTATGGCTTTTATCAGACAAAGGCGAGTCGTTAAATAAAGATATACTTGACTTTGTGGCTGAACCAATCGAAGTTACTGGTGAAATTTCCAGAATTGATAACCAACTCTTTTTCAAAATTAATCCGGCGCAAATTAAAAGGCTTCCATAATTAAAAAATTGGAATAGTTTTTCCGACTCAAACGATTTAATTGTTATCAGTTTGACGAGGTAAACTATGAATAATAAAACGGTTAATCAATTCCCGAAAACTTCGGTTGTGAAAGAAAATTATGCGGTTATTCTGGCAGGCGGCGACGGTTCGCGCCTAAAATCTTTGACCCGGATGATTGTCGGCGATGAACGTCCAAAACAGTTTTGTCCGATTTTAGACAATGAAACTTTGCTCGATGTAACGCGCCGGCGTGTTGCCCTAAAAATTCCGGCTGAAAATACGTTTTTCAGTTTAACGGAAAAGCACGAGCGATTTTACCGCGAGATTCTCGCCGGAGTCTCGGATGAAAAATTGATTGTCCAACCCGAAAATAAAGGCACGGCTCCCGCTATTCTATACAGCTTGCTTTATTTAGAGAAACTTTCGCCCGAAGCCACGGTTGCCTTTTTCCCTTCCGACCATTATTTTTCTGATGACGAAGCGTTTATGGAAAACGTCGGAAGAGCGTTTCGGGCAGTTGAAACTACGCCGAGTTCGGTTGTTTTGCTCGGAATTGAACCCGATTCCGCCGAAACTTCATACGGTTGGATCGAGCCGGTTGAATCTTTGTTTGATACTGCGGCGGGCGCGGTCAGCCAAGTGCAAAGATTTTGGGAAAAACCTTCATTTGAATCGGCAAATTATTTACTGAAAAAAGGCTGTTTATGGAATAGTTTCGTGATGGTCGGGAAAGCAAAAACATTCTTGGAACTTATCAGAAAACACAAGCCGGATTTATTCAAATTATTCGCTGCTTCAACCGATTCTTTCTGGACAAAAAGAGAAAAAGCCGTTGTTCGTTCGCTGTATTCTTGGATTTATGAGGTCAATTTCTCCAGCGATGTCTTGGAAAAATCCGCCGATGAATTATATGTTTTGCGAGTCGCCGACGTTCAATGGAGCGATTGGGGAGAACCGCAAAGAGTCATCGGAACACTGGAAAATTTGGGTGTTCAGACAAAATGGATGCAATTAGTTGCCGCATAAAAATCATTCTAATCTGCCAAACGGGATGTGAGAGATTATTCATTGGCTAATTATTCCGGGAATCAGATTAGTTTTTTATGGCTAAAGAGAAGATGTTTGGATTTGGGTTTCTGTTCCACTTCAGATTTTAGGTTGGCACAACAGCTATCTTTTAGGAGTCCAAAAACATCTGACGGGTTTTTTCGTCAATCTTTTCAAGATCGAACATCACGAAAAAATCAATCGTCTTAAATTCGCGGTCAATCGCGGGCGGACTGCAAACCTTCGCACCGAAGCGCATATAAGTCGAAAAGAGTTTCGGCAAGTGAAATTTACCTTCGTCCTGCGCCGGAACATTTTTCGATTCGCAGATGAATTCATCACGCGGTTCGATGAAAAGATTTTTGTCTAAAAAGCCATCGCGCAAAATCCGTCGCGCCGCGAGCCAGCCGTCAGCTTCGTTTTGCGAAGTCAGCGAACAGCAGCCGAAAAGATAGCGTTTTTTCGCCTGAGTCATAAAAGCCGCGAGTCCTTTCCACAATAAAAACAAAACCCGCGTGTTGCGGTGTTCGAGCGCGACGCAGGCGCGTCCGATTTCCAAACATTCGGCTAAAACTTGCGGCGGTAAATCTTCAAGGCGAAATTCTCCCGCGTAGTAAAAACCTGACGCATCTCGCGCCATCTCCAAAGTTTGCAGGCGATATGTGCCAACGACCGTATTTGACTCATTTTCCAGCACAATCAAATGATAACAAACCGCGTCAAAACGATCTTCGTCGCGCCCGGTGATGTATGAAGACTGCAAACCTTCGCCGAGTTCGAGATTGAAAACCTCGAACCGCAAGCGCAATGCGGCATCAATTTCTTCAGTTGTGCGGGCAAAACGCACAACGTAACGCCCATCGGCGATTTCGATTTGAAAAATTTTCGCCGCCAAATTTTCAGTTTGAAAAATCGGTTCGGTTTCGGTAACTGCCGTCCCGCTGAACGGCGCGACCGTCGTCATTATTTTCATAAATTCCCGCCTCGAAAAATTATTTCTTTTTTCAAGTTGTCTGCCTTATCTTCGTGGAAAATACGACAAATTAAAAACGCTTTATCGAATAAATAGCACGAGCCGCGGATTTTATTCCAAAATTGCAGCGGTTTCGCGGATTAAGTTTTTATCAAATTTGCATCTTTCGATTCGATAGTGAAATTGAATTCCGCTACGCTCACTGCGCCGACGATGGTTTTTTCGACAAAGCGCACTCCGCCCGATTTGGCGCGTCAAACGCCCGCGCGACTTTACGCCGATTGGCGCGGACGGGTCGCGGTAATTCGTGACAGCGGCGAAGCGTCCCTGTTTCGTGATTCCGAGCCACGTTCCGCCTGCTGTCAAATCCTTCCCGGCTAAAAGTTCGGGTGCGTCAGTCCAAAACTCGGCGGCGGCGGTCGGACGCGGGTAAAATTCGTCGCGGTTGGCGGCGAGAACGAGCGAATATTTCGGATGCGCGTTAAGCGCGAAAAGAATCAGACACATTTTCGATTTCGGATTTCGGATCACGGATCACGGATCACGGATTTGGTTGGCATTGTGCCGAATTTTGTTTGGTAAATTAATTTTACCAAGTTTAAAGCGGAAGTTTTTTCTGCGCCGTTTGCGCGGTTTTGAGCGCCGATTTCAAACGCGATGCGCCATTGTTTGAACAAAATTCGGTATGCGTCGAAAAGCGAATTTTTCGGGTCGTAGATGCTCGTCGCCTCGCTCGTTACACCGTTCAGTTCGATGATTTTGAATTCGCCGCGTTGAAACGCTTCTTTCGATGCAGAGCGCAAATCGAAACGACCGAAATAAAATCCTTCGTAACCGCGACAAACAGCGTCAATTTCCGCTTCCAGTTTTTCGGTTTTCAAATAACTGCCGTCGAGAAAAATCGCGCCCTTGGAATGCGTTCCGATGTCAATAATCGGCACGATTTCGCCGTTTTCGGGAACAGTTTCAAGCCGCTCGGCATTGCGCTCGAAATATGCTTCGGCAAGTGCGACGGCGCGTTTATCGCGCAGAATCAGAGTTTCAAGATTTGCTTTCCCGTCGCCCGAAACTGTCGGAAAAACCTTTTCCGTAATGGCATAAATTTCGCCATTTTCAGCATTCGGATAACGATAATAAAACACGTCGAATTCCAAGCCGTCGGCGAATTCCTGCACGATTAAATCCGTTTCGCTTTGTTCAATTCGGTCGTTTAATTCTACTTCGTTTTTAATGATGAAAACTCCCGCGCCGCGTTCGCCCGCGTTCGGTTTCAAAGCGACGGGAAAATTCAAATCGTTTTCGCGCAAAAAGTTTTCGGCGATTTTTAATTTTTCCGGTTTTTCCGCTTCTGCCGGAATAAACGCATAGCGCAAAAGATGTTTTCCGGCGGCGGCTGATTTTTGCAAATCCTGATAAATTTCCGCTTTCGGCTCACCGACGAAACCGCCCGCTTCGATTGCCGGATTCGCGTCGGCAAAAACCGATAAACTCTTGAATTTGATTGCCAGCCAAACGATATAAAAAATAATCGGATCGTAAAAAGTTCTCAGCGACCAAAACTCCCACCGCATCCAGCGCAGCCAAGTTCCCGCAAGCAGACGGCGACCACGCCACGTCGCCACGCGCAACAGCAGATTCAGCGCGACGAACGCCGCCGCGATGACGGCGACAAGTCCGAACCAAAACTCACGGCTGAGAGTCGGTGCGTCCATTATACTCATCGTCTTTCCGCTCGCCCAAGCGGTTGCCCCGACCAGAATCGGTGTCCAGATTAACGCGGCGACGGCGAAATACGAGGTGAAAGTTATAAATCTCGTTTTGAGCATTCCGGCGGCGAAATAAACCGGCAGACGTAAACCCGGTGTCAGGCGGCTCAAAAAAACCGCGTTCATTCCGTTTTTTCCAAGCCACCTCGCGCCGCGCTCCAGAGTCTTTTCCGACACGAACCAGCGCAAAGGAGCGCAGGAAACGGCGCGGCGACCGAAAAAACGCCCTGCGAAATAAAGAAGCAAATCGCCGGCGAAAATCCCGAAAGCACACGCCGCGATTGCCAAACTCAAGCTGATTTGCCCTTGTCCGGCTAATGCTCCGGCGGTCAGACAGGTCAAATCTTCGCTGATAAAAGTTGCCAGAGCCAGCACGAGAAAAAATATTAACGCGGTCGAACCATCAGCCATTACCATTTCGCGCTCGAAAGGCGCGTTTGCCGCAACAATGCGTTGGGCATCGGCATCTTTTTTCAATTTCGCCGCGCCCGTTTCAACTCGCGCCAGAAAATCATCAATGATTGGCGCGACCGTTTCGGGGCGCATAAAAATCATAAAATGATTGTCGTCGAGTTCGCGGAGTTCGCTTTGCGGAACGAGCCGAAAATGTTCATGCGCCGCCGCGATTGGCACGAGCGGATCGGTTTTGCCGTGAACGATTAAAAAAGGAGTTTTGACTTTTTGCAGAATCGCCCGCAAAGGTCTTTGGTCGGAATCGTAAAAATTGCGGGCGTAAGACAAATTGAAAAAAGCATTATCCAAAAATCCGAAATGCGGCACGAGATTTTGCACAGCCCAAAGCGCGGCGGATTGCGCCCCGTGCAGAACGTGATTCAGACGATAATCGCCCAAAAGCTCATATTCCTGCACGCCGATAGCCGAAACCATTTCGATTGAAGCCACTTTTTCGGGCGCGATGTCGTAAAAACTCAACGCCACGCCGCCGCTCATCGAAAAGCCCAACAGGTGAAATTTTTCAATCTTTAAGTGTTCGGCAAGTTGTTTGAGATAAAAGGCGTGAGCGCGAAAACCGTAATCGGGAATCTTTTCGGTTGAATCGCCGAATCCCGGCAAATCCGACACGATCACGCGCCTACCTTTTCCCAAATCTGCCGCCAATTTTTCCAACGCGCTGCTATCACCGGGACTTCCGTGAAGCAAAATGATCGGAGTTTTTTCGGTAGTTTCGGGCGGCGAAAATTCTTGGTAGGCAATGCGGACCGAAGAATTTTCAATCAATAAATCGTTTCGGACACATCAGTCAAATCTTGTTCGACTCCGAGATATTTTTCCGTCGTCTGAATCGAATCGTGTCCCAAAGATAATTGAATCTGGTCAATCGGCGAACCGCCTTTGTGCGCGAGTTTAGCAAAGGTGCGACGAAGATCGTGCGGGGCAATGCCTTGCTTTTCCAATGTTTCGGCATAGCCGACAATAATGTTATATATTGCCTGATCGGTAAATCAATCGCCCATCACGTTGCCACCTTTGTTCACTTGACGAAAGATAAATCCTTCTTCAATATGTGCCGCATACGTCCAGGAATCAATCGCTTGTTTCGCCCACGAAGGCATCGGCACTGTTCGCATTTTGTCATGTTTTCCGACAATATCCACAATCGCCCAGCGTCCTTCGCGCTGCTCAATGTGCGAAACGGAAAGAATTGCCGCTTCCGCTCGCCGCAGTCCACAGCCGATTAGCACCGCCAAAATAGAACGGTCACGAAGACCTTTCAAAGTTTTTATGTCCGGCACATTGAGCTATAGTTGAGCTTCTTCTTTGGTCAACCAGTTTCCGGTGCGCCGCCCGCGAAACGGCACGCCTTTGACCGCACGAATTCCGTTAGCAATGCGTGAATCAAGCAAATTGTTATCTTCGGCTTCACTTGCCAATTTTCTGATGGCGGAAAGTTTTTGGTTTATCGTGGATGAGGAAAGTTTTTGTTCGCGCAAAGTTTTTACATATTGGTTAATTAAAGCCTTATTCAATTCCGGTCTGCATTCCGTTTCGTGCCAGACGAAAAACTCTTCCAAGTGTCGGCGATAAGCGCGGCGCGAATTTTCACTCGGCAGTGAGTCGAGAACCATCTCGATAATTTTCTTTTCAGCGAAACTTATTTTCGGTTTTACGAGTGCGACAGAATTTCCCTTAAATTGCCAAAAGCTAAAAATTAGATTCTAAAATTCAAAAACTAATCAAAATTTATCACAGGGACTTCCCCTTGTAAATAGTGCTTTGTAATCAAAGTTTTTGCAACGACATTTTCGTAATGACGATTTAGTTTTTCTCTGGCGTTTTCAATTGTGAATTGCCATTTTGCTTTGACTTCCATTTCGTTTCGTTCTTTGACAATCATTTCTAACTCGCGGCTTAAAGTTTCAATGTCGGGAATCCGCCGCGCCAGACAAAGACGGGCGAGTGCCGAGAGTTCCAATTCCGACATATTCAGCCAACTACCTTTTTTCGGCGTGTAGTGAAACTCGAACCGCTTCATCAAAGCATAGGCTTTTTCGGGCGGCAGATTTTCATAAAACGACGAAGCGTTGTGCGTGTTCAGATTGTCCTGAACTTCGATGATCACTTCGGCGCTTGACCATTCGCTAGCGACTTCTTGCTGAAACCGGCAGTAATCGGCTTTCGTTCTTCGCGGATAAACTTTCACCAGACGCTTGCCGGTTAAAGGTTCAAAGGCAACAAATACTGAAGCGACACCTTTGCGCTCATATTCATAATCGAACTTTTTAACGGCGCCCGCTTTCATCTCGATCGGTTCAACTTTTTCGCCGAGCATCTGAAACGGCAGTTCGTCCAGACAAATGACGGGTCGTTTCTCATCGTCCGGCAAATTGTAAAGCGACAAAACATCTTCCATGCGCGCGCGATATTCGCCCG
>JALHNX010000073.1 GCA_022843305.1 Pyrinomonadaceae bacterium
CGTTTTTTTGTCTTGCTCAAAACGCCCGATCAGCATTCCGCCGCATTCGTACGGATAAGTTCTTTCGCCGTGCGCTTCGATTTGCTTGATATGTTCTTCGGTTAAAGTAATCATTTTCTAAAAATTTATTCTTCAAATTTAATCCACTCAGCCGGAATGTTTTTATACTGATTGGGCAAATTTTCAATTGCCTGTTCTACCGAGTCATAAACCGCATCTTGCTGCGTTTCCCAGTTTTCATCACAGCTAAAGCGATAAACGTCATCAGAATTTTCATACCGGCAAATAGCTAATCCGAAAATTTTGGAAGCTTTTGGGTCTTTCGAATCTCCTACAAATCCGAATGGAATTGAGCCGGACCAAGCCCAATACAAAACTTTTGCGCCATCAATTTCTTTTTCCGGTTTACTCATTTTTATTAAACAGCCTGGCTGAAATTTTTCTTTTCAAAATCAACGGTTTCGCTTTCGGAAAATGAATCTTCAAACGAAGGTTTTTCAAAAGCCCTTTCAATATCGGCAATGATGTCTTCGACTTCCTCGATTCCCGCCGAGATTCTCAATAAACCTTCTGTAATTCCCAATCTTGCGCGTTTTGCCGCCGACATTTCGCGGTGCGTCGCGGTTGCCGGATGAACGACGCCGGTAAAAATATCGCCGACACTCGCCGCTCGCGTGCAAAGCCGTAAAGCATTCATAAAGCGATAAACATATTCACGCGAATCTTCCTTCAATCTCACGCCGAGAACTGCGCCGCGATAATTTTTCCGCAAAATCCGTTCGGCGATTTCCGCTTGTTCATCATCCGCCAAGCCCGGATAGATCACTTTTTCGACGTGCGGACAATCCAAAAAGAATTCCGCCAGACGTTCGGCGTTGCGGCATTGTTTTTCCAGACGCAAACCCAGAGTTTTCAGCCCCCGCAAAATCGAATGCGCTTCCCACGCACTCAAAACTCCGCCCGCGAGCGTCAACGCGCCCATCAAAGCCGGACGGTCGAAATCTTCTTTTGCGACGACCACGCCGCCCGTCGCGTCGGCGTGTCCGCCCAAAAACTTCGTCGCGCTGTGAACGACGAAATCCGCGCCCGATTTTATCGGCTGACAAAGAAACGGCGTTGCAAAAGTATTATCAACGATCAATTTCGCCCCGCTTTTTCGGGCTATTTCCGCAACCTTTTCAACATCCAAAACTTTCAAAAGCGGATTCGAAATCGTTTCGCCCAAGAAAACGCGCGGTTTTAATTCCTGTGCTTTCAAACGTAAATTTTCAATATCCGAAAAATCCGCCGTCACCGTGCGAACGCCGAACGCGCCGAAAACCGTCTTTAAAAGTTCGAGCGACGCGCCGTATAAATCCTGCGAAGCCAAGACGACCGAACCGGTTGATAATTCTGAGGCGAGCAGCGCGGCGTGTAGTGCCGCCATTCCCGAACCGAAGCAAAAAGCGAATTTCCCGTTTTCAATTTCCGCCATCGCTTCTTCGAGCGCGGCAACCGTCGGGTTTCCGTAACGGCTGTAAACAAAACCGCTCACGTCGCCTTCAACCACACGGTCAACGTCTTCCATTCGCTCATAAACAAACGTCGAAGTCGCATAGATCGGAGTCGCCGCCGGAACGCCCAACGGCGCGGCGCGTCTTTCTCCCGCGTGAACAAACTGTGTCGCTATCGAAAATTCACTCATAAAATCTCCGGAACGCCGTCATCCTGACGGCAATGAACGCCTGAGCGTTCAAACAAATGCCAAAGCTAAAAATTATCAAGCGATTTTAGATTGCCCGCACAATCTGTGCCGTCCGCGTTGACGGCGTTCCCTGACTCCAAAAACAAAAAAACTCTCGTGCTAAATAAAAGCACGAGAGCCAATTAAAAATTTTCTCTTTGCAGTTGTTTAGCAGTTTTTTTGAAGTGGAGCAAGTTAACCTTAAATCGCCACTTTTCGCGCTTTCTAAAATTTAGAAAGCAATTAAAGAACTAATTTGCAATTTACAGGATGAACTCGGAGCGTGTCAAGTGATCGTAATTTCATTCTTATTTATGGCTTATTAAAAGAAGGCGTATTGTAAAAATTTATCTATCAGCTATCAGCTATCAGTTATTCCGAAAAGTTTTAATTTAACCTTCGGAATAGATGCGAACTGATAGCTGATAGCTTTGCGAAGCGAAATGTCTTCAGCTGCTTAAATTTTCCTACTTTGAATAAGCCCCAGGCATCATTTACTGTTTCTGAAAATAATTATCTTCGATCTTGGCATCGGTCTCGACCGACTTGACGTTTAGTGCGATGGCGATCGTCGGAATGTCGTTGGTCATCATCGCGGACATGCCTGCACTGGTGACAAAGGACATTTTCGTTGGCACTAAAACGCGTGTTTCGCCGACCCCGAAAAGCCCGTTTCGTTTCACCGGAAACTTCACGTATTTATCAAGATAGATGATTGTCATTACAGGCGTACTGCCCATCATCGCTTTTTTCAGCATACCGATCAAAAGCCCGGTTTTCCGGTCAAAAACCAAAAGCGAAGACTCGATTTTCCCGTTATGTTTCTGTTTGCCGATGACGATCGTTTTTTCACCGGAAGGTTTTTTTATATCCGCTACTTCGATCTCTGTGATGTCCGTCAGAAGTTTAATATATTCCTTGCCGTATTCCTGTGCGATTGCCTCGTTCATAAATTCCAGAGAATAATATTCGTCCATTCCCATGCCCATTTTTTTCGAGGCAAAAGCGTCGTCAGAATCCTGATAGCCGGCGGGTTGATTCGGCATATTCGTGTATTTCCAACCGCGCACCCCGTCGAAAACCTGTTTGAAAGCCGTGTATGGACCTGTTTCTCCATCGCGCGTAAATTCAATACTCGAGATATTCGGTTTTTTGAAAATCATTTTGAACGAGAAATTTTCCGTCAGACTTTTATTGTCGGAAAGCCCTTTGCCGGAAAAGTTCGGCATCATCGAAATCGAGACGCTGGTATCGTCTTTGAGGACAAAATTTTCAAAAACAACGGAATCGTCCGCGCCGGTCGTTTTCGCGTATTTTCTGAAAATGCCGTATGGCGAAACCTGTTCGTAAACGTAATCGAAGCTGAAAAAGCCGATCGCGGCAATGAGAATCGTCAGAAACGTGAGCTTTTTCCACGGCGAAGATTTTCTATTCGCGCAATCGAAACATTGGCTCTGCCCGCGCGGCACGGGTGTCCCGCATTTCAAGCATTTCGAATCTGCAACCGTCTGCTGTGAACCGGGAAAACTGCGGCGGACAGGCGGCGATTGCTGCGCGGCGTATTCGTTGTTCGGCACTGGATAACCGGAAGTGGCGATGACTTGCGCCGGCTGCTGAAATTCGCTCGTTTCCGGTTGAACCGTATCTTGAGCGGCGGACGGCATTTCGGGTGAAATCAAGGATTGGCACGAGGTGCAGACATCGTTATCGGTGATTGCCAGCATTCCGCAATAGGAACATTCGGATATTTTCATAGCTTTGATTAAGGAATTTTTGAAAAACTGAAGATTTTTTTGAAGGAGTTTGGAGAAATTCTCTTTTTCTAGGATACTTGACCGAAAGCCTGCGTGCAAAGAGATTTTTTGAGGCTGAAAGACAAGTCAAAATCAAAATGATAAACTCATAATTCAGGTTTGTTTTGACCTGTTTGAATCAGTTTGAAGTATATGATCGAAGAAAAAGTTTTAATCCAGAAGTTTGTTGCCCGCAAGAAAAAAGAACGGCTGCCGAAGCCCGATTGGCTGCGCATTAAGCTCGGCGATCCGACCAATCAGAACAAGGTTTTGAGCTTGATCGAAGGTTTGAATCTGCACACGGTTTGTCAGGAAGCGCGTTGCCCGAACATTTTTGAATGCTGGACGGACAAAACCGCGACCTTTATGCTCGGCGGCGACACCTGCACGCGCCATTGCGGATTTTGCGCCGTCAATAAAGGCAAACCGTCGGATTTAGACCCGCTCGAACCGACGCACGTTGCCGAAGCGGTCGCGCATTTAGGTTTGGAACACGCCGTTATCACGTCGGTCAATCGTGACGATCTAGCGGACGGCGGCGCAGCGCATTGGGCGGAAACGATCCGAAAAGTTCACGAAATGAATCCGGCGTGCCGCGTCGAAGTTTTGATTCCCGATTTTCAGGGCAATGAAGACGCTTTGAATACGGTTCTCGCGGCGCGTCCCGAAGTTTTGAATCACAACACGGAAACGATTGCGAGGCTCTATCGTCGCGTCCGACCCGACGCGAAATACGCGCAGACTTTAGAGTTGTTGGAACGCGCCGCGCATTACCGCGATACGCAGTTTCCGCAGATGAAAACGAAAAGCGGAATTATGGCGGGCTTGGGCGAAACATTTGAAGAAGTCGTCGCGCTGATGAAGGATTTGCGAAGCGTTTCCTGCGACATTATGACCATCGGGCAATATCTCCAGCCGTATGAACGCCGTCTGCCCGTCGAACGCTACGTCACGCCCGAAGAATTTACCGAATGGAAGCGAATCGGTTTAAGTTTAGGCTTCAAACACGTCGAATCTTCGCCGCTCACGAGAAGTTCGTATCACGCCCGCCAACAAACCGAAGCGGGCGAAGCAACGGCGGTTTCGAGCAGTAAATAAATATCGTGCTGACGGGTTTCGATTATCTGCGGCTGAATCTTTCGGGTTCAGCCTTTTTTTCTTGCCAATTTTGGCAACCTGTCCTAATATACTTTCAAAACTTATTCCAACTAAAGGTAATTTTCCGCGACGGCGCGATTTTTTTTGAGAAATCTCGGGAACATTCAAAGCTGAATTCGCAAATAAAAAAAACTATGAAATCAATCGTCTTAACCATTTTCGCACTGCTGGTATTCGCTCCTGTTTTCACGTCGGCGCAGACGCTTCCGTCAACTTTCACGTTTGCCAGAGAAACTACCGACGACGGCGGGATTCTTTATTCTTTATCAATGAATGCGGGTGAAATCATCAAAAAGCGCGGCGTAAACTCGCCTTACCGGATCGTCGGCGCGGTCGTGCGGCTCGACACGCAAAGAGCGGTCATCCTCTTTGCCAACGCGCAAAGGCAGTTTCAACTGGCAAACCAACGCGACAAAAGCGTAACGATAATCACCGATTCTGAGAAAATCGAGGGTTTGGAATACAAAATGGCGGCGCAAAGCGAAGAAGACACGGTTATCAAACTCGAAATCGGCAACACGCTGATGACCTACAAGGAGTTTGAAAAAATAATGAACGCCGGCTCGGTGACGGTAACATACGGCGCGGTTTCGTATCAGCTCGACAGGGAAAACATTCAAGCCCTGCAATATTTTGCCGCGCAGATCGAAAAAGACAACAAAAAAACACGCAGCAGCGGTGCGCCGCGTTAATCCGCAAAGCCTCTCGAAAAATAAACGGCAAAGGTGATTTTATTTGGAATTGCCGCGAGCGATTTGATACTCTTTTTAGAGTTCAACTCAAAGGAAGTAAATCTAATGTTAAAAAATAAACTCGCGGTTCTGTTCATAATGGTTTTTTGTCTGTCTGTCGGGCAGGCATTCGGTCAGGACGCAAAGGCTGAAAAATTAAAGGCTTGCGGAACGAAGGAAGTTAATTACAAAGCCTCGACCGACAAAAAACAGCATCCGATGCCCGCCGCACCGGCGGACAAGGCTTTGATATATGTTTTGCGACCGACGATTTTCGGGATGAAAATTCACTCGAAATTGGCAGTTGACGGCGAATGGAAAGGCGTTAATCGCGGAAAGACGTATTTCTTTTTCACGGTCGAACCGGGTGAACGATATTTCTGCTCGGAATCGGAAAATCAGGATTATCTCAAGCTGACGGTCGAAGCGGGAAAAACTTATTATCTCCAACAAAAAGTCGAATTCGGAGTCTGGAAAGCCCGCACCAATCTGGTCGTTATGACCGAAGAACAAGGCAAGAAAAAGCTCGAAGACGTGCATCTGAGCGTTTTTGAAGAAAAACAAAAATAACTGCCGCCAAAAATGAAAATCCTTGAAACCGAGCGGCTGATTTTGCGCGAGATTGACGAATCGGATGATACGTTTATGCTCGATTTACTCAATCAGCCGTCGTTTATTAAGTATATCGGCGACCGCAATATAAGAAATTTAGAACAGGCGCGGGAATTTATCGAAACGCGTTACCGCAAGAGTTACGCGGAAAACGGTTTCGGGCTTTACGCGGTCGAACTAAAGGCTGAGTTTTCCGACGGAAACGATTCGGCGCGTGAAATCCGAAATCCCGTTATCGGGATTTGCGGGTTTGTCAGGCGCAACGGTTTGCCGGACGCGGACATCGGTTTCGCATTTCTGCCGCAGTTCGAGCGTAAAGGCTACGCGTATGAATCGGCACGAGCGGTGATGAAACACGGCAGGCAAGTTCTGGGTTTGAAACGCGTTCTGGCGATCACTTCGCTCGACAACGAAAGCTCGATCCGACTTTTGGGCAAACTCGGTTTCAAATACGAAGGTTTGACGCGGTTGCCAAACAGCACGGAAGAAATTAAGCTTTTTTCATCAGAAGAAGGGTGAAAAGGTGAAAAGGTTTTTTTTGATCATATTCAAGCAAACTTTTTCACTTTTTACCTTTTTCATCTTGAATAATCCAAATTGTCAGTTATAAATCTTTTTCGAATTTTGCCCACGAAACACACGAAAAAAACGAAAATGTTTTGGATTTATGTTTCTTTTCGTTTTTTTCGTGTGTTTCGTGGGCATATAAAATATTTTTTCATTACTGGCAACTTGGGTTAATTCCCGAGAAGTTCACGGACGGCGCGGTCGAGTTGGGTATCTTTGCCCGTCAAGGTTTCGCCGACCGGGCGCGTTACCGGAACGTCAACCTGGCGCGGGTTGAGTTCCATATTTTTGCCGTCGGCACCCAGAATCAACTGGCGCGGCAGGCGGAACGTTGTGCCGTCGAAAAGCTGCGCATTCCACGTGTAGATGATCCAGCCCGAAGTCGGTTCGCCGACAACTTTGCCGAGTTTTAAGGTTCGATAGCCTTCCGTCAGATCTTCCGCGTCCGAAAGCGAATGCTGATTTGTAACAAGAATCGTCGGACGTTCGAGCGCGCGCTGACCGAGCGCCGACCGCGACGGAACGTTCCAAAGCCCGCGTTCGCGCATCGTCAGATAACCTTTCCGCGAGAGAATATCGATCACATACGGATTGATAAATCCGCCGTTGTTGTTGCGAATGTCAACAACGACACCTTCTTTCGACTGATTTTCCGCGTCCAAATCAATGTAAAGCTGATTGAGCGTTCCCTGACCCATATCGGGCAGGTGAACGTAGCCGAGTTTGCCGCCGCTGATTTTGGCGACATAAGCGCGATTATCTTCGACCCATTGGCGATACAGCAGATTTTTCTCCGCGCCGGTCGAAGTCGGTTTGAGAACGATCTCGCGTTTGTTCGAGCCGTCTGTCGAAGCCGAAACATTCAGCACGACGCGCTTGCCGACTTTATTTTCAAGCAGTTCATCGAGATTGGTTCGATTGTTTATCGACGCGCCGTCAACCGACAAAAGATAATCGCCGACTTTGATCGTTTTAACGATGTCCGCCGGACTCAGCGCGATAATTTCCGTAATTTTTAATTTTCCGTTCGCTTCATATTCATTGCGGTCGAAACGCAATCCTAATTTTCCGACCGGCGTTGCCGTAAAGCCCGACGCGCCGAAAACGCCGAGGTGCGAAGCGTTCAGCTCGCCGACCATCAGATTCATCAAACGGCGCATTTCATCCACGTTTCGTGAAGCTCTGACAAGCGGTTCGTAGGTCGCGTAAACCGCGTTCCAATCCGCGCCGTGATATTTCTCGTCATAGAAATTATCGCGCATATAACGCCAGCCTTGTTTGAAAATTTCCATCTTTTCATCGGCGAAATTGACGTTCATATCCATCGTCAGCGCGAGCAGACGGACTTCGCGGCGGTCTAAGCTGACGATGTTCACGCGTCCGCTTTCGATGTAATAAACCTCTTTTGAATCGGGCGAAAACTGCGCCTGCGATTTGAAACCGGCGGTCGAAGTCAGCTGCCGCGCCGAACGGTCGGTCGCCAGTTCGTCAATATTTATCGTGTAGAGATTAAATTGCCCTTCGGCAGAAGCGAGTATGAGCAGAGTTTTGCCGTCGGGGCTGATGATTTGATCATTGACGCTGATGCCCGGACGCAAAACGCTCATCCGTTGGCGAATATTTTCAAAAACGATCTCCGTCTGTTTGGAATCGTCCTTTTTCAGATTTGCCGCCTCGGACAACGCGGCGGTATGTGTCTGCGGCGAAGGCGAAACGGCGGGCGAAGGCTGCGGTGTCGGCGAAGGCGTTGTTGTTGGCTGTTGCGGTCGGTCGCGCGGATTTTCCTGTTTGAAAAGATCGCGGAATGAATCTTCGCGGAATTTCGGCGCACGTAAGTTTAACTCGACGCGGGCTAAAAGACCGTCTTCCGTGCGCTGCGATGTGTCGAAAAGCAAGTAAGCGCCGTCCGGACTCCACGAAAGCGAACCGGCATTTGAATTTGCCAGAAATGTTACGGGACGCGCCGCGCCGCCGCTGACGGAAACGACCGAAGCGTTCGTGTAAGAACGCGTTTCGGGCGAATAGGTCAAAAACGCGATCCATCTGTTGTCGGGCGACCACGCAATGCTTCGATTGCCGATCAGCGGCGGCGTGTCGGTGAACATTTTGCACAGCTCGCGTTCCTGTTTTTTCTCCGTGTCGTAAACAAACAATGCGCGTCCGTTGCGGATGAACGCGATATTTTTCCCGTCGGGCGAAAAGACGGGCGAATAATCCTGATTCGTTCCCTTTGTTAATTGCGTTTCGGTTTCGCTTCCGAATTCGTATTGGAAAAGCTCCATCGCGCCGTTTCTTTCGGATGAATAAACGAGTCTTTTGCTGTCTGCCGACCAAGTAATAAAGGATTCGGGCGCGACCGTGTTCGTGACGCGAACCGCTTCGCCGCCGTCTTTCGAAGAAGCCGCAAAAACTTCGCCGCGCGCGACGACCGCCACTTTTTTACCGTCGGGCGAAAGCGCGAGTTCGCCGATGTTCGTCGAAACATTAACCCGCTCGCGCAGAGAAACTGCCGCCGCACCGCGCAAATTTACGGGCAATTCGCTCGCTTTTCCGCCGTCGGCGTTGATTTTCCAGAGCCGAAAGTTGCGCTCGAAAACGATTTCCTTACCGTCATAAGAAAGATTCGCAAAAAGAACGCGCCCGTCCGTAAAATTCGTCAATTGTTTCGACTGTCCGCCTTTCGCCTGCGACCAGATATTTTGCGCTCCCGAACGGTCGGAAACGTAGAACATTTGTTTACCGTCGGCGGTTGCCATCACCCAGAGCTGTTTCGCGCCGCGTTGTGTGATTTGACTATAATTTTCGCCCGATTTCTGCCAAATCTCGGTTTCGTCAATATGGCTTTTGCCTTTGCGCCACCATTGCCCGTTCGAGATTCCTCGCGCCGAAAACAGAATCGAGCCGTCCGCGAGATTAGTTGACCAGAATTCGTTCGTGTAACGGTCAGCCGAAACCAATTGCGGCGTTCCGCCCTGCGCCGAAACGCGAAAAACGTCGTTCATTCCGGCGATGTCTTTGCTCGTCGAAGAAAAATAAATCCAGTTTCCGTCGCGCGACCACGAATCGAGCTGATCGAAAGCGTCGTCAAACGTCAGCCGCTGAAGATCGTTCGTTTCGAGATCGAGAACATAAATATCGCCGCCGCCCGTGCGGTTCGAAACGAACGCGAGCCGCCGCCCGTCGGGCGAAAAAAGCGGTTTCGATTCGCTCGCCGGATGCGAAACGAGCAAAGCGGCAGTTCCGCCGTCCGCCGAAACCGTCCATATATCGCCGCCCGAAACGAACGCGATTTCCTTGCGGTCGGGCGAAATCGCGGGTTCGGTCAAGTAAGGCGCGGCGAAGATTTGAATTGAAAAGAGAGAAAAAACTAAGCTCAGAAAGAGAACGATTTTTCGTGTCATATTTTATTTTTAAGTTTATCTTGAAAAAGATGCCGGTTTATACGCGCAAAATTATAAAATGTTTTACAAAAATATTGAAAATCCCCGCGCAAAGCAACTATCATAAAGGCGGACGCATCTTTCGAGTTAATAAGGAGAAAAACTAAATGCTGAAAATCAAACTTTTCGCCGCCTTCGCGTTTCTGGCTTTGGCTTCGTGTGCGTTTTTGTTTTCAAACAATCTGACGCAGGCGCAGTCGAACAAAGAAAAACGCGACAAGATTTTGGAAGAAGTCGCGGATTATAAAGTCTGGAAACAGGTTCAGAAACCCGAAAAAAAATCCGACGAACCATCAATTATTTTTAATTCGACCGCAATGGGCTGAGGAATGGCGTTTTCGCCCATACTTCTCGGTTCGGGAAGATTTCCATCGTCAAATTCAACCGGTTCGACACAGATTTTAAGTTCACGCGGCACGACGAGTATTGTTATGCCGAATGAAAGAATTCCCGCAAAAGATGAAAAAGAGCCGAAAAATCCGCACGAAAAAGGCGTTAAAACCTTTGCGCGTTATTTTGCCAACGAACTCGCGCAAGCGGAAATTTACAAGGATGCGCCGCGATTTCCTGTCGGTTCGATTATCGTCCGCGAAAAACTTTTGAACGCCGCCGACACGAATCCCGAACTCGTGACGGTAATGGTCAAACGCGAAAAAGGCTTCAGCAAAAAAACCGGCGATTGGGAATATCTGGTCGTCGAGGGCGGTTTAAATAAAATAAGTAAGCGCGAAAAAACCGGCAGCTGTTCGGCGTGTCACGCGAACGCCGAAAATACGGATTTTGTATTTAAAACTTATTTGAAATAAAAACGGGAACGACGCAAAGCGGCGTAAAAAACTCGATGTCTTTAACATCCAAGAAAAGCGAAGTTGTTTAGCGTTTTTCAAACGCTTGCCGCCCGTGATGACGGTGTTCCGAGTTATCTTCTTCTTTGCTTCAAAGTTTCCAAAACGTCGGCAAGCGCGATGTTTTTCTCGGCAAAAAGCACAAGTGTATGATAAAGCAAATCGGCGGCTTCCGACTTGAAAAGCCCGTCGTTGTCGTCTTTCGCTTCGATGACGAGTTCGACCGCTTCCTCGCCGACTTTCTGCGCGATTTTGTTTAATCCTTTGGCGAAAAGTTTTGATGTCTGAGAATTTTCCTGCGGATTTGTTTTGCGGTCTAAGATGATTTTTTCGAGTTCAAACAAAAAATCCGCGTTTTCGTTTCGCTCATTAAAACAAGTATCCGCGCCCGTATGACAAACCGCGCCCGAAGGATTTGCTTTAATTAAGATCGTGTCGGCATCGCAGTCAATCAAAATCTCTTCGACTTCGAGAAAACTCCCGCTCGTTTCGCCTTTTGTCCAAAGTGCCGCCCGCGAACGCGAAAAAAACGTCGCTTTACGGGTTTTCTGCGTAATTTCAAACGCTTCTTCATTCAAAAATGCGAGCATCAAAACCTTGCCCGTTTTCGCGTCCTGCACGATTGCCGGAACTAATCCGTCGGCGTATTTTTCAAAATTGATTTTCATAAAATGTCAGAACCATCTGCGGTAGCGGATGGTTTAACTTCAAAATTGGGAACTTCAAATATTGACATAAACCGCCCGCTACCGCAGACGGTTTTGACTAAATCCTCACTTCAATGTTCTGCTTTCTCAAATAACTTTTCAGCGCCGGAATCTCGATTTCCCGAAAGTGAAAAATGCTCGCGGCAAGCGCGGCGTCGGCTTTTCCTTTCTCAAAAACTTCCGTGAAATGTTCCAACGCGCCCGCGCCGCCCGAAGCGATGACGGGAACGTTGACTGATTCGGAAACCGTTCGGGTCAGTTCGATTTCAAAACCGTTTTTCGTTCCGTCCGCGTCCATCGAAGTCAGCAAGATTTCGCCCGCGCCTGAGCTTACGCCGCGTTTCGCCCATTCAATCGCGTCCAGATCGGTTTCGATTCGCCCGCCGTTTAAAAAAACCTTCCAGCCATTTTCAATGCGTTTCGCGTCAATCGCCAGCACGACGCATTGCGAACCGAAATTTTTTGCCGCTTCGCTCAAAATCTGCGGATTTTTAACCGCCGAGGTATTTATCGAAACTTTGTCCGCGCCCGAATTTAATAAAATTTCGATGTCTTCGATGGTATTAATTCCGCCGCCGACCGTGAACGGAACATTGATTTCCGCCGCCACTTTTTTGACCAGTTCCGCCAGAGTCTTGCGCTTTTCGTTCGTCGCCGTAATGTCGAGAAAAACCAGTTCGTCCGCGCCTTGCTCAGAGTAAATTTTCGCTAATTCGACCGCCTCGCCGGCATCACGCAGATTGACGAAATTCGTTCCTTTGACCGTTCGCCCGTCTTTCACGTCGAGACACGGAATAATTCTTTTTGCAAGCATATTTTTTAATGATGAATGATGAATTAGGAATGATGAGTTAAAACAATTAAAATTCCTAATTCATCATTCCTAATTCATCAATCCTGATACGTCCTTCGTAAATCGCCTTGCCGACAATTACGCCCGCGCAACCGATCTTTTCGAGTTCGTGAATGTCTTCGATCTTTGAAACGCCGCCCGACGCAATCAATTTCAACGCGGGAATTTCCCGAAGGATTTCCGCGTAAAGCTCGTTTGCCGAACCTTGCAAAAGCCCGTCTTTTGAAATGTCGGTGACAAAGGCGTGCGTTACGCCTTTCGCAAAATACTCTTTCAGAAACGGCAGAATTTCGACTTTCGTTTCCGTTTGCCAGCCGTTTATCGCCAGATTTTTGCCTTTCACGTCCGCACCGAGCAGGATTTTTTCGCTGCCGTATTTTTCGAGCCACGCGAAAAACTTTTCCGGTTCTTTGACGGCGACGCTTCCGATGCTTGCCATTTTTGCGCCCGCGTCGAAAACCGCTTTAACGTCTTCGTCCGTTTTAATTCCGCCGCCGAAATCAATCGTCAGATTGGTGTTCGCGGCAATCGTTTCCAAAACTTTAAGATTTGTAACTTTGCCGCGTTTCGCGCCGTCCAAATCAACGATGTGCAGACGACGCAAACCCTCATTTTCAAACATTTTGGCGGCTTCCAAAGGGTTTTCGTGATAAACTTTTTTCCGCGCGAAATCGCCCTGCGCGAGCCGCACGCATTTGCCGTCAATCAAATCAATCGCCGGAATTATTTCAATCATAATTGGAACGCCGTCATCTTGACGGCTAACGTCGCGTAAGCGGCGTAAAACTTCTATCTAAATTTAATTTAAAATTGCCAAACAATTTTTGAACGCAATCCGTTCATTGCCGTCAAGATGACGGCGTTCCGCTAAATTTTCAAAAAATTCTCCAAAACCGAAGCGCCGACCGCGCCCGATTTTTCGGCGTGAAACTGCACGGCGTAAAAATTTTTATAATTAACGGCGGCTGAAAATTTGATTTCGTAATTGCACACCGCAATCGTTTCCGCGCCCGTTTCAACATAAAAACTATGCACGAAATAAACATATGAATCATTTGCCACGCCCTGAAATAATTTGCCGTTCAAATCGAAAATATTGTTCCAGCCGATCTGCGGGATTTTCAGATTTTCCGATTCGAAACGGCGCACGCGATACGGCAAAATTCCCAAACAATCCGTTTCGTTCTCGTCCGAAGATTCGCACAAAAGCTGCATTCCGAGACAGATTCCGAGAACCGGCTGGGTCAAAGATTTTATGACTTTATCGAGATTTTTCTCGCGCAGAAACCGCATCGCCGTTGACGCTTCGCCGACACCGGGAAAAATAATTTTATCGGCGGATTTCAGCGTTTCGGCATCGTCGGTCAAAATCGGCGCGATGTTTAAGCGATTCAGCGCATTTTTGACCGATTCGACGTTTCCGGCGTTATATTTTACGATGGCAACTTTCATAAACTTCCTTTGGTTGACGGTAAATTATCGCTCATAATATCGCGCCGAATTGCCATTTTCACAGATTTGGCAAACGCTTTAAAAATCGCTTCGATCTTGTGATGCTCGTTCGTGCCTTCGGCTTTAATATTCAAATTGCAAAACGCTTTATCCGAAAACGATTTAAAGAAATGAAAAAACATCTCGGTCGGCATTTTGCCGATCATCTCGCGTCGGAAATCGGCTTCCCAGACGATCCAGTTGCGCCCGCCGAAATCAACCGCAACCTGCGCCAGACAATCGTCCATCGGCAGACAAAATCCGTAGCGTTCCATTCCGCGTTTGTCTTTTAACGCAAGCGCAAAGGCTTCGCCGAGAGTAATTGCGACATCTTCGATCGTATGATGCTCGTCAATTTCCAGATCGCCGTTTGCCGCGATTTTCAGATCGAGATTTCCGTGTCTGGCAATCTGTTCGAGCATATGGTCGAAAAACGAAATGCCGGTCGAAATCTCGGCTTTGCCCGTGCCGTCCAAATTCAATTCGACCGAAATTTCGGTTTCTTTCGTCGTTCTTTGGTGCAAAACTTTGCGCGGCGGCAGTTTCAGAAATTCGTAAATTTCCCGCCAGTTTTCAGCCGCGAAAACGTCTTCGCTCTCGGCTAAATCAAAATTCGGATTTTTGATAAAAATCGCCTTTGCGCCGAGGTTTTTCGCTAATTGCACATCGGTTTCGCGGTCGCCGATGACGAAGGAATTCGGCAGATCGTATTCGCCGGAAAAATATTTCGTCAGCATTCCCGTTTCCGGTTTGCGCGTCGGTTTATTTTCGCGTCCAAAAGAACGATCAATGCAGACTTCTGAGAAAACAATTCCTTCCGTTTCAAGCGTTTGGAGAATAAAATTCTGCACCGGAAAAAAACTTTCTTCGGGAAATGCGTCGGTTCCGAGTCCGTCCTGATTCGTCACCATCACGAGTTCAAAATCCAATTCACGCGCGATTTTTCCGAGAAACGTAAAAACTCCGGGCAGAAATTTCAGCTTGCAAAAATCGTCAACCTGAAAATCTTCCGGCTCGAAAATCAATGTTCCGTCACGGTCAATAAATAAAACTTTTTTCATAATTTTTCCAACGCTTCCAACAAAATTTTGTTCTCTTCCGGGGTTCCGACCGTGATCCGCAAACAGTCTTTGCAAAGCTCGACCGAATTGCGATTTCTGACGACGATTTTTTCATCGAGCAAAAATTTGTAAATCGAATTTGCCGCCGACATTTTGACCAAAACAAAATTCGCGTCCGTCGGATAAACCATTTGCACAAAAGAAAATAGCTTTAATTTTTTAACTAATTTTTCGCGCTCCGAAATAATCGCCGCAACGGTTTTTTCAACCGTCTCGCGGTTTTCGAGCGCGGCTAAAATCGCTTCCTGCGCGATTTGCGAAACGTTATACGGCGGTTTAACTTTATTGAAAAGCGCGATCATTTCTTCGTTTGCAAACGCCAGACCGACACGCAAACCTGCCAAACCCCAGGCTTTTGAAAAAGTTTGCAGAACGACCAGATTCGGAAAATTGTTAATTTCATCGAGCAAGGATTTTTCGCTTGAAAAGTGAATATACGCCTCGTCAACAACGACGATTCCGCCGAAATTTTTCGCTAAATTCAAAATTTCTTCGCGCTGAAAACTATTTCCCGTTGGGTTGTTTGGCGAACAAACGAAAAGCAGTTTCGTGTTTTCATTAACAGCATTTTCAATCGCCTGAAAATCAAGTCGAAAATTTTTTGTCAGGTTGGCGCGTTTTACCTGAACGTCATTGATTTCCGCTGAAACTTCATACATTCCATAGGTTGGCGGACAAATCAGCGTATTGTCTTTTGCAGGACGGCAAAATATCCGAAACAACAGATCAATCGCTTCGTCCGAACCGTTGCCGATAAAAATTTCAGACGATTTTAGGTTGTTGATTTTCGCAATTCGCTCTTTGATTTCCATTTGCAAAGGGTCGGGATAGCGATTGTAATTTATCGAAAGCGGCGAGCCGAAACTGTTTTCGTTGGCATCGAGAAAAATCTCCGCCGTGCCGGCAAACTCTTTACGAGCCGACGAATACGGCACGAGCCGGCGGATATTTTTACGAACAAGATTTTGTAAATTCATATCATTTTTAACCGCGAAACACGCGAAAAATGCGAAATAAAAACTTTTTAGCGACTTTCGCGTGGTTCGCGGCTTATGCTCTCCAATCTTACTGAAATCGCGTTCTTGTGCGCCTGCAAATTTTCGGCTTCGGCTAAACATTCAATCGTGCCGCCGAGATTTTTTATGCCTTCGGCGGTCAGTTTTTGAAACGTGATTTTTTTGACGAACGAATCCAAAGATACGCCGCTGTAATTTTTGGCAAAACCGTTTGTCGGTAAAGTGTGATTTGTGCCTGACGCGTAATCGCCTGCCGATTCGCACGAAAAATTGCCGATAAAGACCGAACCTGCGTTGATGATTTTTTCGGCGATTTCGTCGGCGTTTTTAACTGCTAAAATCAAATGTTCGGCGGCATATTCATTTAAGATTTCAATTGCCGTTTCCTCGTTTTCGACCAAAATCGCTTTTGAATTTTCGACGGCTTTTCGGGCAATTTCCTTTCGCGGCAAAATTTCAAGCTGTTTTTCCAGCTCTTCCAAACTTTCTTCGATAACTTTTTCACTGGTCGTAACGAGCAAAACCTGACTGTCCGCGCCGTGTTCGGCTTGCGAAAGCAGATCGGCGGCGACGAATGCCGGAACGCTCGTTTCGTCGGCGAAAACCGCGACTTCCGATGGTCCGGCGGGCATATCAATTCCTATTCCCTCAAGCGAAATCTGCATTTTGGCTTCGGTTACGAACTGATTTCCGGGACCGAAAATTTTGTGAACTTTCGGAACGGTTTGCGTTCCGAATCCAAGTGCGCCGATTGCCTGCGCACCGCCGATTTTGAAAACTTTCGTCGCGCCGCAAGCTCGCGCCGCATAAAGCGTGGCGGCGTTAATTTTGCCGTTCTTATCACACGGTGAACATAAAACGATTTCGCGGCAGCCCGCAATCCGTGCGGGAATTGCGAGCATCAAAACGGTCGAAAAAAGCGGCGCGGTGCCGGCGGGAATGTAAAGACCGACTTTTTCAATCGGCACGGATTTTCGCCAGCAGAAAACGCCTTTGGTCGTTTCGATGATGTTTGGTTTTTCCGCCTGCGCGGCGTGAAATTTTTCGATATTGGCTTTGGCTTGTTGGATTGCGTTTTTAAGTTCATCGGAAATCTGTGCTTCGGCTTCGGCAAATTCCTGTTCGCTGACGAGAAAATCATCAATTTCAACCTCATCGAATTTTTTGGCAAAACGCTTCAAAGCCGCGTCGCCGTTCGTCCTTACTTCGCCCAAAATGTCGGCGACCGTCTGCCGCAGATATTTCGTGTCGAAGACGGGGCGAGCCAAAATCTCTTGCCACGTTTCTTTTTTCGGATATTTTATAATTTTCATATTTATTGGAACGCCGTCATCTTGACGGCAAACGTCGCGTAAGCGGCGTCCATATCTTTATTTCAAGTCAAAATTCACAAACAGTTTTTGAACGCTTGGCGCGTTCATTGCCGTCAGAATGACGGCGTTCCTTTATTGGATCATCCGGTCAATCGAAAGCACTAAAATTCCTTCCGCGCCCGTGTTTTTCAGGGCTTCGACAATCTCCCAAAAGTCATTTTCGTTAATCACGGAATGCACCGAACTCCAGCCCGTTTCAGCCAGCGGCATGACGGTCGGGCTTTTAATTCCGGGCAGGATTTCGATAATTTGTTCGAGTTTTTCGTTCGGCGCGTTGAGCAGAATATATTTGTTTTGTTCGGCGGCTTTGACGGCTTTGATACGAAAGAGAAATTTGTCCAAAACAGCTTGCAAATCCGCATTGAGAGCCGTGTGCGAAACGAGAACGGCTTCCGAGTTCAGCACGGTTTCGACCTCGCGCAGACCGTTTGTAAAAAGCGTGCTTCCCGAACTGACCAGATCACAAACCGCGTCCGCCAGACCGATTGACGGCGCGATTTCGACTGAACCGCTGATCGTGTGAATTTCCGCATTTACGTTATTGGCAGCGAAAAAACGGCGTAAAATGTTCGGATAACTCGTCGCAATCCGTTTTCCTTCAAAATCTTTGACCGAACGGTAATCGAAATTTTTCGGCACGGCGAGCGACAGACGGCATTTGCCGAAGTTTAATTTTTCGATGATTTCGACCGATTTTTCGGTTTCCGCCAAAACGTTTTCGCCGACGATGCCGATGTCGGCAACGCCGTCGGCGACGTATTCGGGAATGTCGTCGTCGCGCAGAAAATAGATTTCGAGCGGAAAATTCTCGGTTTCCGCGCGGAGCTTGCCGAGTCCGTTCGTAAAACGAATGCCGCATTTTTTCAGCAGATTCATCGAATCTTCGCTCAAACGACCGGATTTTTGCAGTGCGATTTTTAATTTTTCGGTTTTCATTTATGGTAAAAAAGACAAAACTCAAGCCTCGAAACTTTTTTGAAAGTGCGCGCCGTCGTTTTTATAAAACTAATTTTTCGGATTTAGAAAAAAAGGATTAGTTACGCGCGATGATGGAGATGCGCGTGATGATGCAGGTGATGAATTTGTGCTGCGGAAAACTTCATCGTTTTTTATATTCTTCGCACACGGGCAAAATTTTTGCAAGGCGGTTAGTGAAATAATCAGTATAGCGAGCGGTAGCGAGTCTCTTTCACCTTCAAAATCTTGATTTGCAAACAGACCCGCGACCGCTCGTTATACTGATTGACGTTCTCTGAATTTGCACTTTTTTTCCGTTTCGTAAACAATGACAATGTGCCTGAAAACAGTGAAGAAATAATAAACGAATTCGGCAAGCGCGTGCAGCGCTGTTACGGCTGCTTTATTTCGTATTATCTTAAGGATATGTATTTGGGAGAAGATGTAACGTTTTATTGCGAACATTGTAAGGACGAAACGATGTTCCATTTTGACGAGTTTTCGCGTCTTTTGGATTTGAGCAAACTCCGCGAGGTGGCGGATGCCGACCATCATCATTAGAAACGGATGAAAAAAATAACGCTGCGCATCGAAAATCCGTTTGAACACGAAACGGTCGCGCTCGAAGATGAAATCTCGATCGGGCGCACCGATGCTTCGCGGATTGTTTTGAGCGATTCGGGACTTTCGCGCAAGAACACGACTTTTTTCCGCGACGGCGACGCGGTTTATGTCGTGGATGAAAACTCGACGAACGGAACTTTTGTCGCGGGCGAGAGAGTTTCGGGCGCGCCCGTCCGGGTTTTTGACGGCGATATTATTACTTTGGGAAGCGAAACGCGGGTTTCGGTCGAAATAGTCGAGAGTCGAGAGTCGAAAGTCGAGAATCAGACGGCATCAACAGCAGGCGGTATTGCGAAGACCAAAGACCAAAGACCAAAGACCAAAAATAAAAAATCCAAAGCCCAAAACACGAAATCGAATCCGCCGCCGATGCTTTTGATCGGCGCGATAGGTTCGGCGGTCGTGATTTTGATTCTCGGCGTGGCGGCGATTTTGATTGCCAACAGCATTCAGGGCGGCGGAAACGGCGGCGGAAATAATTCGGTTAATCCGCCGTCGCAAACCATTCAGGCGGCGCTGATTCCGGTGCGCGTGATCGACCCGCTCGGCGGCGAAGACCCCGACGATCTGGACGATCTGATCGCTTCGTGGGAAACCGAAGAAAAGGAATTGGACGTGGCGACCGTGCAGGATGTCAAAGTTTCCGCGCCCGACGCAACCGACGATGAAAAACTTTTGGAAGTTTCGGCATCGCTGCTTGCCGACCGCAAACAAAAGGCTTTCGAGCCGCGCAGTCAGCCGACCGGCATCACTCCGGCGGGATTGAAGGTTCCGCCGGAATTGCGGGGCGACGGCGTGATCAAACAAAAAACAAAGCTCGGGCAAATGCTGAAATCAGTTCCGCCTTATCAGCAGCCGATGGATTTTGCCGATCTCGCTCAAAAGCGTTTGAACAAAGAACTCATTGAAATGCCGATGGCGGCGCAAAGCTACTATCTCGAGGTCGGCGGAAGCGCATCGGAGTCGCCCTTTACGGCGTTTAGTTTTCAAGCCGGCAACACGCCGATTTTGCAGGGTTCGCCGAAACATCAGCCTTTGCAGCAGCTCGCCGCGAAATACGGTGTGAGTTTGGATAACCCGACCGGACGCAAGGAAATTCGCCGCCGCCTTTTGCGGATGTTCAATCAGCGCGCGCGCCCAGTTTTGCTCGAACTTGCCGAAGCCTATTACCAAAAATTCAACCGCCCATTGCGCGTTACGAGCCTCACGCGCTCGATGGATTATCAGATTTTGCTCAATGCAAACAATCCGAACTCGTTCGTCGTGCGCGGCGAAGGCAGTTTGCCGCCGCATACTTCGGGCTGTGCGTTTGACCTTGCACGCAAACATATGGGCGTTGACGAACAAAATTTCGTGATGGAAGAGCTTGCCCGGATGGAACGCGAAAGAAAGCTCGACGCGCTTATCGAATACGGCGCAAACGCTTGTTTTCACGTCTTTATTTATCACGATGGCATCGCGCCGAATATGTGAGAAAAGTGAAAAAGTCGAAAAGTGAAAAAGTGGAAAAGTCGGGTTTTAGCTTATACCAAAACTTTTCCACCTTTTCACTTTTTCACTTTTTCACCTAAAATTTAAACATGGCGGAAATCGGGAACGACGAACACGAAAAGGAAACCTTTACGGGACTCGCGCGAAAACTCTCGCGGCTGACGAGCGAGCAGAAACGCGCCGCGCTCGAAGCGAGCGCCGGGTTGGCGGGTGTCAGTTTGCGCGTCAGCCGCGAATTTGTCGAAGCCGTGCCGAAAGCGGCGAAAGTTTTGTCGGCAGAAGATTTGCGGCACTGGGCGGAAATGGGCAGGCGTTTGGCGATGGGCAACGCCGATCTGGGCGCGAAATTTTTTGCCGAGGGCGTTGACGGTTTAAAGATAATTCCCGAAAAAGCGCGTCATCTGATCTTTCAAATCTGCACCCGTCAGCTTGTTTTATCTAGTTCGATCGCGCTCGAAACTTTTGAACTCATTCCGCGTCTCGCCAAAGAAATCAACGACGACGAACTTTTGAGCGATTTTCTCAAACTCGCTTCGGAAATTGCCAACCGCTCGGCAAAACACAGTTCGGATTTTCTGCATAAATCGCCGCAAGTCTGCGACGCGCTGAAAAATTTCGGCGACGATAAAAACAAAGTTGCCAAATCGGTCGTCGCGCTCGCCTCGAATTTTGCCAACCGGACGGGCGGAATGACCGCCGATCTGTGGACGAATCTGCCCGATTCCTTGAAAAAAGTTTCGGCGGAAAACGCGGTTCGTCTGGCGGAAAAATCGCGTGAGTTTTTAGAATTCGGCGGTAGCGTGACGCTTCATTTCGTCGCGGCGGGTGCGGACGTTTTGCAGAAAACCGACGAAGTATTTGAAGATTGGGTCGCGGTTCTGCAAATCATCGCGCGGCACGGCAACGCCGTTTTGATCTCGTTCTTACGCGCCACGCCGAAATTTTTCACGCAGATTCAAAAACTGAAAATCGAGGACGAAATCATTCTCGCGCGAAAGGTTTTAAATCTCGTTGCCGAGATCGCCGAAAAAGACGCGGAAAGCGCGCTCGCGGCTTTTCGTTCATCGTCACAAGCCTTGAAAAAAGTTTCGCTCGCGCAGTTTGAGGAATGGGTTGAAACGGGTTTGGTCGAGAAAGAAAACGAATCGGCAAAATCCCGAAAGAGTTATTTTGCTTTGGAAACGCGCCAGTCGAACGAACTTTTACAGGAAGCGCAGGCAGGTTTGCCGCTCGAAAAAATTCAAACCGTTTTAAGAATTTATGTCGAAGGTTTGACCGGAAAAGAGGTCGAGATCGCGCCGCTTTCGGCGATGCCGCAGGAATCAAGAATCGGCGACGGCAAGACGGTTTATCTGCCGTCGCTGGTCAACGAATTCGACTCGGACGAGATGGATTTCCGGCTTTACAAAGTTCTCGCGGCGCACGGCGCGGGGCAGATCGAATTCGGGACTTTCGAAAAAGATTCCAAAAACCTGAAAGCCGCGTTTGCCGAATTGAACGAACTTTACGCCGCGACCGCCGAGGAAACCGACGCGTTTTCGCTCGCCGGCTACATCGAAGACGTGCAGAAAGGCGAAAAGGCTCTGTCGGACGAAGAAATCAAAGCGGAAATCAAAAAGCGTTTCAAAAAACTGCCGAAAGACTCGGATTACCGCGCCGTTTTGCAGGTTTTTCCCGAACCGCGGCTGGCGAAAAAGATTTTCGGGACAATGGAAAACGCGCGGATCGATGCCGCGCTGCGCCGCAATTATCGCGGTTTGCGCAAGGATTTAGACCTGATGCAGAAGTTTCTGCGCGAACGGCGACCGTTTATTTTCGACATTCCGATGGCGCAAGTGCCGTTTGAACTGCTTTTTCAAATAACCATGTGCGGCGGCGCGACCGACGACGCACGCCGGTTTTACGGGCAGATCGTTTCGGAGATCGAAACCGTGATCGAGAATTATCTGCGGGATTTCAAAAGTCTTGAGTCTAAAGTCCTGAGTCCTGAGTCGGAAATCCAAAATCCAAGTGTTGCCGACAGTTTGATGGCGACGAGCCGCGTTTACACGCTTTTTCAGAACATCACGCCCGAGGAAACGCAAGCCGAAAATTCCGAGGAAAACCGGGACACGGGCGATTTTGCCTGCGAGGACAAAAGCGCCGAGGAATCCGTTCTTGAAAATCAGGTCAAGCGCGAACAGCAGCCGAAAAAACTGCAGGACATCAAAGACCTTTTCAACGCCTGGAACACTTTGGACGATGACGACTCGGAACCCGACGACCTGCAGGGCGCGGAAGCCTGGACGCACAACGAAATGCCCGAACAGCCGCTTGAACAGGGCGATCTGGCTTTCAGTTACGACGAATGGGACCGGGAATTGAACGATTACCGCGTCGGCTGGAGCCGCGTCATCGAGAAAAAAGTGCGGCAGGGCGATAGGAATTTCGTCGAATTGGCGCGTTCGCGTTATCGCGGGGTGATCTCTTCGATCCGTCATCAATTCCAATTGATGAAACCCGAAAACCTGACGCGCGTCAACCGCGAGATCGACGGCGAAGATTACGATCTGAACGCGCTGATTGATTACGTTGTGGACAAACGCGCCGACGGTCGGCAGTCGGAAAATATTTATACTAAAAGACTTAGAAAACAGCGCGACGTTGCCGTTTCTTTGCTTTTAGACCAATCTTCTTCGACGGCGCGGACGATCACCAGAAATCCGCTTCAGCCTTACACGCATCCGGGCAGACGGATCATCGAGATCGAAAAAGAAGGACTCGTGCTGATGAGCGAAGCGCTCGAAGCGGTCGGCGACGTTTATTCGATCAACGGTTTTACCTCGGAAGGCAGACGCAACGTGAAATTCTACGTTGTCAAAGATTTCTCGGAAAAATACTCCGAAGAGATCGAACGAAGAATCGGCGGCATCACGTTTCAAAACAACACACGAATGGGCGCGGCAATCCGCCACGCAGCGGCGAAATTAGTCAAACAGGAATCGCGGACAAAATTGCTGATAATCTTAACGGACGGCAGACCTTACGACCACGATTACGGCGACGCGCGCTACGCCCGCGAAGATGTGCGCGAAGCTCTCACGGAAGCCAAAATGCAAGGCATCACGCCTTTCTGCATCACGATTGACCGCGAATCCGAAGCCGAATTACGCGATCTATACGGCGATGTCGGCTACACGATCATTGACGACGTGCTGAGTTTGCCCGAAAGAATGCCGAATATTTATCGGCGTTTGACGAGTTAATTTATGATAAAATGCCGTTATGAAAAACGAATTTATCGAAGTAAATCCTGAAAAAGTCAGCGGAACGCCTGTTTTTGCCGGAACTCGCGTGCCGATAAAAAATCTGTTTGATTATTTGGAAGGCGGCGAAAGTCTGGATGATTTTCTCGAAGGTTTTCCGCCCGTTTCGCGTAAACAAGCCGTCGCCGTTCTGGAAATGGCGGAAAAATCTTTGTTTAAGGAAGTCGGCACAAATTGAAAATACTGCTTGACCACAATCTTGACCGTCGGCTCAAGAATTATCTGACCGAATACGAAACCGCTGCTTTTGATAATCAGGATTCTTCGGTTTCTTTACATCACTGATTCGAGTTCATCGAAGCCGGGACGGATGAAATCGCGGGCGTGGGGAAATGTGGTTTCCATCTTTTGTTTGATGGTTTCGAGCCGGAAAATGTGCGGTTTGACGGTTGGGGCGTTTTCGGCAGCTTTTGCTGTTAAAATTACTGGAGCGTTTTCCGCTCTAAATTTACGTTTGCTACTACTCTAGACCCTAATTAAATTTACTTCAACAGCGAATTATGGTATAAAAACCGAGTTTGTTTTGAATCAAAAAAAGAGCATAACGGATTTCGAGTTTTTATCTTTCCGGCAAGGCAAAAAATATGTTTATCATTCGTCAGGAACAAATGAAAGCCTTTGAGAACGAAGGTTATGAACAGTTTGTTGATGAAACGACCATTCACCTGCAAACCAATTATCCCGAACAAACGAAAGTGATGAGCACACCCGATTTGCGAAAATTTGTCGAAACCGGCACGGAAAAGGCGGAATCCTACGGCGTTCTGACGGTGACGGATGTGCGACGGTTTTTGGGTTGTATGCTCGAGCTCGGAGAGGATTTCGATGTCGCGCCGCAGACCGCTTGGGCGGGCGAAATTTTACGTGACGAATCGGCGACCGGCACTTTGAAAATGGATAAGATAGAAGAACAAATGATTTTTCGCCCGGTAGAGAAAATTTAATATGCGCCGACTTCAGCGACCGCTTGATCCGAATGCCGTGAAAGCCGCCAACGCCGCATTGTCGGCGGAAACCGGAGGTCGTCAGTTGACGATGAACCCGGAAGATGCCGAACTGCGAAAAAAATGGGTTGACGCGTATCTCAAAGCGGGCGGCAAAGAGGCGACAGGTTTTAATCCCAAACAGGTCAGAAAACCTGTTCAGGAATGCCCGAACAAAAACTGGGTCGAAGTCGAATATCTTTATGCCGACGACCGCCGGTTGAACGATAAACAGACGGGTGTCGAAGGCGCGACCGCCATCATCAAGCATAACGGCTCGGAAATCGCCAGAGCCAAACTCGATTCCTGCGGATTCGCGCACATTGACGGGATTCCCGTTGACATTACTGAGATCACATACTGTTTTGACGACGATCCGCCGCAATACGAGATCGTTCCGGTAGTC
>JALHNX010000074.1 GCA_022843305.1 Pyrinomonadaceae bacterium
GACGCTCTTCCGATCTATTCCGGTTTATTGACCAGTTCGTCATCGGTGAACTTTAATATTTCCATAAATCTAAACTACCACGAATAACCGAATGTTGCATTAAAAAATTGGCAAGAAAAGATAAAAAAATGCTTTATCTTCACCCTTCATTCTAAACTATAAGTATTGTTTTCAAGTTATCCAAACAATATAAGCCAGATTGGCAAAAATCGTAAAAACTTTTTTTTCTTGATATTTATGTGAAAACTGTTATATAAAGAAACATATTTATCATAGCTTTACCCGAATTCAGACTATTACAGCTAAAAAAAATGCCCATTACTTTTACCGTAACTTTAAAAGACAAAGATTGGCGCGATGAACTTCGCGGTTGGGATTGTCCGGCTTTAGCTATTCCGAGCGCAGAAGTAACCGCCCTGCGAGTTGAAGGCAAACAACAAGACCCGTTGGATTACAGCGTCGTTGCCGACCACCAGATAATTCAATGGAAAGGCGGCGACCCGCGCCCGCGAAGCGTGCTTGTTTCAATAAAAATCGTCGAAGAACTAGCGTCCCCCGAAAAAGTTGACGAAGCCCGCACCGAAGCGAAAAAAACTTCTGACGAAGAATGGAAATACCGCGCAATCATCGCCCAAGTCATCGGAAGCGTGTTGGTTGCTCTGATAACGGCGATTGTAACCTATTATGCAACCGCTCCCAAAACGAGCGGAAATACAAATACGAATGGAAATATAAATACCAACCAAAATGCAAACTATCCTGTTAATAAACCTGTTAATAAAGTTAGACTAACCTTTTCCCCGACAAATCTTACTCTTGACGGAGTGCGAACCGAGGTTGCCAAAGCGGAAAACGCAAGAATAGAATTTCTTGCAAACTGCGACGATTCTGTAAAGAAGAGCGAAGTTACGACCTCAAATGCACGATTGGAAGGGGCGGACATCAAAGATTTTTTTGAAAAACAAATAAAGCCCCGCACATCAAATAGAAATTTTTGTGTAATTGAGGTAGCCAAGGATAATAGTTATGAAATTGATTGCAAACCTTGTAAAGAATAAAAGCCGATGCTTAATATTTCTTCTTTTGTTGTTTAATATTTCTATATTTGGACAAGACGCTAAGGACTGCGAGGACTGCCCGTTCTGTGAGCCGCCCAGTAAATGTACAGGAAACTGGACATTATATAAGATGGTTTGCGAAAGAGATTCAACCTGCAATCGTTTAAACAAATGCGAGCCAAAATGTCAATATCTTTCAAACAATAAAAACAAAGAAGAAAAATCTATGGAAGTCGGGCAGCTTACACTTTGGTTTATAACTGATAAATTTATTACCAGCGATGAATTGGAGAAATATCGTGAGGAGTATGCTTTATTGATACAAAAATTATTGAGCAATAAAATCTCCGAAAACACATATCAAGTTGAGTATGAAACAAAACTGGTGAAAATTGGCTATACAAAAGAGGGATTAGAATTAATAACTAAATTCAAAGAAGAGCTGCAAGCCATTAAGCCCAATTCTCGAAGGAAAAGCCGCAATCCGCTTGTTATAATTTGGCGGGCAATTACATAAAATAACGGTCAATATTGGATAAGAGCGGAACGCTCGTCTGTGACGGCACACGCCGCTCAAAGCGGTGTAATTTGCCGTGATTTTCTTAAAACTTGTCAGATAACCAAACAATTTGAGCGTTTTTCAAACGCTGTGCCGTCACAGAGGAGTGTTCCGTCGGGTAATTTCCTTATCCAATATTCACGTTAAAATAAAAAGGCGATGAGTCACTCATCGCCTTTTTATTTTCCTAACCGAAAATGTTCCGCACTTTGTCCATAAACGATTCGTCCTGAAATTCGGTGTCCTCGATTTCGGCGAGTTGTTCCAATAATTTGCGCTGTTCTTTGGTCAGCGTTTTCGGCGTAATCAGCGTAACGGCGACGAACAGATCGCCTTTACCGCGTCCGCCGAGTGCGGGCATTCCCTGCGATTTAAGGCGAAAAACCGTGCCGGTTTGCGTTCCGGCGGGAATTTTTAAATCTTCTTCGCCGTCGAGAGTTCTGACCTTGATTTCCGCGCCGAGCGCGGCTTGCGCAAACGTTACGGGAACTGCCGAATAAAGATTCGCGCCTTGACGCTCAAAGATTTCGTGTTCGGCAACGTGGATGACGACGTATAGATCGCCGGTCGGTCCGCCGCTCACGCCCGCTTCGCCTTCGCCGTTGACGCGCAGCCGCGAGCCGGTTTCAACTCCCGCCGGGATTTTAATTTCGAGCGTTTTTTCCTTCTCGATGCGTCCCGCGCCGCGGCATTTTTTACACGGCGTTTTGATGATCTGACCTTTGCCCGCGCAATTCGGGCAGGTGCGCATGACCGAGAAAAAGCCTTGCTGATAGCGCGTCTGACCGCTTCCCGAACAGGTAATGCAGGTTTCGGGTTCGGTTCCCTTTTCCGCGCCTTTGCCGTCGCACTCTTCGCATTTTTCGAGCCGCGGAATACGCAGTTTTTCTTCCTTTCCAGTCGCCGCTTCTTCTAAACCAATTTCGAGATCGTAACGCAGATCCGCGCCGCGCTGCGCCGCCGAACGACCGCCGCGCGCGCGATTACCGCCGAACATATCGCCGAAGCCGAAAAGGTCGAAAATATCCTCGATGTTTGAAAAGCCCTGCGGGTCGAATCCGCCGAAGCCCTGCCCGTTTGCGCCGGCGTGTCCGAAACGGTCGTAACTGGCGCGTTTGTTTGAATCCGACAAAACCGAATAGGCTTCCGCCGCTTCCTTGAATTTATCTTCCGCCGTATGATCGTCGGGGTTTTTGTCGGGATGATGCTGAATCGCCAATTTGCGGTATGCCGCTTTGATTTCCGCGTCGGTCGCGTTTTTCGCGATGCCTAAAATTTCGTAATAATCTCTCTTGCTCATAAATAATAGTTCTAAATTTCAAATTTCAGATTCTAAATCTTTTAATCCAAAAGTCAAAATAAAGAAAGCGCCAGCTCAAATTAATGAACTGACGTTCTGTTACATTTTGCGCCATCGCACGGACTAAAGCAAGAAGAGGAGAAGACGAGAAGAGGAGCTAATTTTCATACCGATAAGCTGCTAAACAAAACCTTCTCCTCTTCTCAATTACGCCGCTACCATCAACAGGGTAGTTAGTTGATTTCCTGCTTCCTCGGCTTTTTTCATCGCTTCTTCGATTACCGTTAGATCATCGCTGGAAAGGGCTTCTTCGGCATCGCCCAAGATACCGTTGATTTCCTGTTGCTGCGCGACTTCGAGCGATTTGCCGAATTCAGCCATCGCGCGGCGCGTGTTTTTCAGAAGTGAATCCAAACGGTTGCGCGACACAATCAAATCCTTTGTTTCCTTGTCTCGTTCAACCGAAGTTTCCGCTTCCATAATCAGGCGGTCAATTTCGTCCGGTGCAAGTCCCGACGACGGCGTAATTTGCATCGCCTGTTCGAGTCCGGTCATTTTGTCCTTCGCCGAAACATTGACGATGCCGTTCGCGTCAATTTCAAACGAAACGTCAATTTGCGGAACGCCGCGCGGCGCGGGCGGAATGCCGACAAGTTCAAATTTGCCCAGGCTTCGGTTGCCGCTCGCAACTTCGCGTTCGCCTTGCAGAATATGAATTTCGACCGATTGCTGATTATCAACAACCGTCGTAAAGGTCATCGTATTTTTAAGCGGAATCGTCGAGTTGCGCGAGATGAGTTTGACGAACAAACCGCCGCGCGTTTCTAAACCGAGCGACAAAGGTAAAACGTCCAGCAAGACAATATCCTTGACATCGCCCGTCAAAACGCCGCCCTGAATCGCCGCGCCCATCGAAACGACTTCGTCCGGGTTGATTTCCGCCGACGGTTCTTTGCCGAAAACTTCCGTCACGGTTTTAGTGATGATCGGCGAGCGCGTCTGTCCGCCGACGAGGATGACTTTATCAATATCGTTCGGCTGTAATTTGGCATCCCACAAGGCTTTCTGGCAAGGCTCGACCGACGATTCGACCAAATTCTGCACGAGTTCTTCAAATTTCACACGCGTCAGAACCGTGTTGATATGTTTCGGTCCGGTCGCATCAGCCGCGATAAACGGCAGATTGACGGTCGTTTCCATCACTGACGACAACTCGCATTTGGCGCGTTCCGCCGCTTCCTTTAATCTCTGCAAAGCGAGCCGGTCTTCCTTCAGATCAATACAGTTCTGGAGCTTAAAATTTTCGACCAGCCAATTAATAATCCGCTGGTCGAAATCTTCGCCGCCGAGGAATGTGTTGCCCGATGTCGAAAGAACTTCAAAAACGCCGTCGTTGATCTCCAGAATCGTGATGTCGAACGTCCCGCCGCCGAGATCGTAAACCGCAACTTTTTCCGACTTTTGCTTGCCGAAACCGTAAGCCAGCGCGGCGGCGGTCGGCTCGTTGATGATGCGTTCGACTTCCAAACCGGCGATTTTTCCCGCGTCGCGCGTCGCCTGCCGCTGCATATCGTCAAAATACGCCGGAACGGTGATGATCGCTTCGGTTACTTTGTCGCCCAAAAATTCTTCCGCCGCGAGCTTTAACCTTTGGAGAACAATTGCCGAAATTTCGGGCGGCGAATAAACGCGGTCGAGAACCTGAATGTGCGCGTCGCCGTTCGGAGCTTCGACGATCTCGAACGGCACGGTTTCGCGCATCTTCTGCACTTCCACCGAATCGAATTTGCGCCCGATCAGACGTTTGACGGCGTGAAGCGTGTTCGTCGGATTTGTCACCGCCTGACGCTTGGCAATCTGCCCGACGAGGCGTTCGCCTTTTTCCGTAAAACCGACAACCGACGGCGTTGTTCTGCCGCCTTCTTTGTTCGGAATAATCTGCACCGCGCCGCCTTCGAGAACCGAAACGCAGCAGTTCGTTGTTCCTAAATCAATTCCAATAACTTTACTCATAAATATTTAACGTGAAATAACGGGGGAAATTACGGGAAGTTTTTGGGAAACTATTCGGTCTCCGAAACGGCTTCATTCGACTGTTTCAGATTGTTTGCGGGAGCGAAATTTTTCGGATTCAGTTGTGCCACGGTCGAAACCTTGACCATCGCCGCGCGAATCACGCGGTCGCCGATGCGATAACCGCGAAGCAGCTCGCCCGTCACGGTATTCGGCGGAAATTCCGGGGAAACTTCCGTCGCGACGGCTTCGTGAAAATGCGGGTCAAACGGCTCGCCGGTCGAAGCAATCGGCTGCACGCCCATTTCCGCCAAAACCTCGTTCAACTGCTGATTAACCAAAACGATGCCTTCGAAAAACTGGTGAAAATCCTGCGAACGACCTTCGGAATTCTGCGCCGCAAAATCCAAAGCGCGGTTCAGATTATCCAAAACCGGCAGCATTTGTCTGACCAGATTGCTTATCTGACCGACAAAAGTTTCATTCCGCTCGCGCTCGATTCGTTTTTTATAATTATCAAAGTCTATCTGCCGCCGGCGAATCGTTTCGGCTAACTCGGCGCGTTCGGTTTCGAGTTTGAAAATCTGTTTCTTAAACCCGGCAATTTCGTCTTCGAGGTCTGAAAAAGTCTTATTGTTCGGAGCAAAAATATTGACCGGCGGCATAATTTCGGGCGATTTGACGGGTTCGATGCCGAACTCAGCCTTGATAAATTCGGGGTTCGTATCGTCAAAACCGGCTTCGTCAATTTCGATTGCCAGATCAGACGAAATTAAAAGGTCTTTTTCCTTCGCCTCCAATTCCTTGATAAAGTCCTCAATCGAAAGCGAATTTTCCTCTTCAATTTCGCGCATAAAGCTCTCTTTATTTTCCGGTTCGTTATTGAAATTCATTTTGTGGCTCGTTTGGCAGTTGATGTTTGGGGTGCAAGCCTTTTTATGAAGGCTTATTTCAAAGCAAAAAATGCCTTTTTTAATTGACTGAGTATTCTTTGGTTATGTGTTTTTCAAGAATTCGGGCGACGTAACCGACTATCGAAATAATCCGCGCATATTCGATTCGCGTCGGACCCAGAACGCTCAAAGTTCCGATTGCCGCGCCTTCGCCGATGCGGTAAGGAGCGGTAATCAAAGTGCAGTTTTGCAAGGTGGAAGCCGAATTTTCGCTTCCGATGACGACCTGAACATTGCCTCTGACCGAAGAATCGCGCACGATACATTCGTTGAGAATCTGCATCAAACGCGACTTTTCTTCAATCGTCCGAAGAAGTTCACGAAGCCTGTCCATATCGGCAAAATCGCGCTTGGTTAGAATGTTTGATGTTCCGTCAACATAAACCTCGCCGCGATTATCATCTTCGTCCTCGATGCTCTGCGAACAAAGAATCATCGCCGTTTGCAGCAGTTTATCGAAAAGAGCCTTTTCTTCGTGCATCAATTTTAAAATCGCTGTCCGAATTTCCGCCAAAGATTTGCCGCCGAATTCGACGTTCAAATAACGTGCCGTCCGGTCAAGTTCTTCCTGCGTGTAAGTTTCGTTGAGCCGGATAATTTTGTTATGCACAATATTCGGCGCGGAAACCAGCACGACCAGAAGACGCTTGTCTGAAAGATTGACAAATTCGATATGCTGCAGACGGTCGTTTGCCAGTGAAGGCGAAACGACGATCCCGATATTATTTGAAAGAGCAGAAAGCAGTTGGGAAGTTCGTTCCATCAATCTGTCGGGCGTATCCATCAATTCACTTTCCAAAAAACCGAATTCCTCGCCGATAAAACGCAGGTCTTCGTTGGAAAGACTCAGAACTCCCAAAAGATTGTCAACATAAAAGCGGTAGCCTTTATCGGTCGGAACGCGACCGGCGGAAGTGTGCGGCTGTTCCAATAATCCCGCCGATTCAAGCTCGCCCATCACATTGCGGATGGTTGCCGAACTCAAACCATAGGAATTTGCAAATTTTTCTGCGATTAGTTTTGAGCCGACCGGTTCGCCCGTGATGAGATGCTCGCCGATAATTGCCGAAAGTATCGCCCGCCCGCGCACATCGGGATAATTTATTTTGTCAGAAGTAAAATTTGAGTCACGAACCGACATTGTTATTCCGATGGATTTGATGCGTTATGCGTAAGCAGGTATGCTCACGCTATTAAAACAGATAACATTTTCACGCTAAATCTGTCAAGAATTATTAGTTAAACTCTGATTAACAAAAAATCGGAGAAAAATTTGGAACGCCGTCATCCTGACGGCAAGCGTTTGAAAAACGCTCACAACTTTTCGTTATCTATAAAGTTAAAAGTGCAGCAAAGTCCTTTCGCCGCTTTCGCGCCGTTGCCGGCAAGATGCCGGCGCTCCGATTCCAGCCTTTGCGCTTCTCTGAACTTTGCGGGAAAATATTTTTCTTTATGACCGAAAAAATTTCACAAATCAAATCCTTCTACGAAGAAGCCTTTCAAATCTTCGACGCAAAAAGCGAAATGCCCGAAATCGAAGTCCGTTTTTACCCGTATATCGGCATCAATCACACGATCCGCGTCCGGAGCGGCAAAGTTTTCGTCCGCATCGCCGAGATTTGCCGCGAAATGCCCATGAATTCACAAAAAGCGCTCGCCTATATTCTCGTCGCCAAACTTCTGCGAAAAAAAGTTCCGTCCAAAGCGCGTCAGGTTTATTCCGATTTCATCAAAACGCAGGAAATCCGCGAAAAAGCCGTCGAAAACAAAAAGACTCGCGGACGAAAGATCATCACTTCGGCGCAAGGCAGTTTTTACGATCTGGACGAAATTTTCGATGCGCTGAATCAAACCTATTTCCGAAATTCACTACCGAAACCCATCTTAAGCTGGTCGTCGCGCAAAACCTATCGAATTCTCGGGCATCACGATTCAACGCACGAAACCGTCATCGTCAGCCGTTCTCTGGACGATAAAAAAGTTCCGCGATTCGTCGTCGAATATGTAGTTTTCCACGAAATGCTCCACATTTTTCACCCGACGATTCACCGCAACGGCAGGCGTTTCAACCATACGCCCGCATTTCGACGCAACGAACGAAAATTTCAATATTTCGAAGAAGCCGAAAGCTGGATCGAGCGCAACGTCAAACATCTGAAAAGAAAAGCGAAAATAAAATAGCCACAGAGCGCACAGAGAACACGGAGTTTTCAAATATAAATTATGCAATAAAAACTCCGTGAACTCTGTGCGCTCTGTGGCTAAAATTTAATCGTCAAACTGCTCTAAAATTCTGCCGATCAACCCGAACGGGGAAACGGTTTTGCGTTCGATGCCGGAAGCATTAAAGCGCGTTTCGGTCGTAAAAACAGTGAGCATCTGCGCGTTTTCCGTTTTTCTTTCGCCTAATACGTCAACGACTTTTTCGGTCGCGTCTCTGCCGGCAGTAACGGCAACCGCGCCGGTTTCGCTGAATTTCTTCCAGACGGGATTTTTTGTAAAATTCTGCCCGTTCGCCTTTGCCTGCAAACATTTCAGAACGCTTTCCGTTTCGCCCAAAACCAGTTTATTCTCGATAAAAACCGCCGCGTTCGTGCCGTCTTCCGACTTCCAGATTTCGGCGTTTTCCTGTTTTGCGCCCGAAATTTTGAAATTTATTTCGGCGATGGATTTCTTTATTGTCTCGGCATCTTTGACACCGACAACGGCAACCGATTTTTCGCCTTCCGCGTCAAAAGCCGCCGTCCAGATTTCCGAATCAACCGCGCTCAGAAAAGTTTCCGCATCCGCCACGCCGTAAGGTTCGAGCAAACTTCCCGAAAAGGCGATAATAATTTTCGCGCTCATCGCATCGGCGTTTTTTCCCGCGATAAGCAGCAGACTGCGCCACGCGATCTGCGGATTTTGCAGATTGTAACGCGTTGCCGAAAAAACATCCGAAGACAGAAATTCGGCGGAATTCGTTTGATTCAGCGCTGCCGGAACAAGCGTTTCTTTGACGACCGCCGAATTTTCGGGCGTTAGCGAAATTGCGTATTTATCCTCGATTCCCTGCTCCGTGCGCGTCGCCGTCCAGAAAATTTCCCTGACCGAACCGCGCAAAATTTGCGGTAAAACACGGGCGATAAAACTTCTGCCGTCGCCGTCGTCGGTCGCTTCAACGGCGGTCGAAACTCCGGCGAGATTCGAGATTTGCGCGATGCCGTCGGTTGAAACGTAGCCGAACGCGAGCGCGTCTTTCGCCGTTTCGCGCATTTTTGCCAGAGATTCGTTTTTTATCAAACTGTCGGCTTCGCCGCGTGAAACAGTCAAAGATTTTTCGAGCGCGGTCACGTCGTTGCTGAAAAATATTTTGCTATCTTTGACGAACGCAAAAACCTTGCGCCCGTCTTTTGTCGTCCAGACGAAGGATTTTCCGCCCGATCTGTCTGCCGCCTCCAGAGTAACTTCGCCGCCGTAGGTTTGGTTGACGAATTCGCCGAGTTTTTCTTCGGTAAACTGCAAAGCGTAGCGATTCCATGTGTGCGTGTCGGCAATTGCCACAAAGCGCGGTTTGAAATTCAGAACGGAATTTTCCGCCGTCACCTGATTTTCCGACGCTTCAAAGCCCGTCAAGGCAATCGCCGTCTGCATTCCCGCGAGCGCGGAAAAATCGGGTTTGCTTTTTGCCGCTCCCTGAAACGCCTTGCTTTCGGTCAAAGCGTTGAGCGTTTTGCCCAAATCGTTTGTTTCGAGATAAACCAGCGTGTCGGCGGGCGCGAAACTTCTCAGATCAGTCGGCGGAGTATTGCAGGAAAGGCAAAAGGCAAAAGGCAAAAGGCAAAAAGTAAAAGTTAAAACCCGCAAAAAATTTGTTTTTTTATTTTTGCCTTTTACCTTTTTACTTTTGCCTTTTAAAATTTGTGGTAACATTTCTTCAATTATGGATAAAATTTTCGCAGATAATATTTTACAAGGTAAAGTTGCGTTTGTAACAGGCGGCGCGACGGGAATTACGGGCGGCGTCGCGCGGGCGTTTTCGGAAGCGGGCGCGAAATTGGCGATAACTTCCCGAAAAGAAGAAAATCTGATCGCGCAGAAACAGTTCATCGAAGAAAACGGCGGCGAATGTTTTGCAATTGCGGCGGATGTGCGCGATTACGCGGCGGTCGAAAACGCGATTGCCGAAACCGTCAAACATTACGGCAAAATTGATATTGTCGTCAACGGCGCAGCGGGAAATTTTCTGTGCAAGGCGAACGAGCTTTCGGCAAACGGTTTTGCGACGGTCGTTGACATCGACACGAAAGGCACGTTCAATGTCTGCCGCGCGGCATTTGAAGAATTGAAAAGCTCGCGCGGGCAGATTTTGAATATTTCCGCAACCTTACATTACCTGGCGACACCGATGCAGATTCACGTTTCGGCGGCAAAAGCCGGCGTTGACGCGATCACGCGCAATCTTTCGGTCGAATGGGGACGCTACGGCATCCGCGTCAACGGCATCGCGCCCGGACCGATCGAAGACACGGAAGGAATGAAACGCCTTCTGCTTCCCGAATTGAAAGATAAATTGGTGAAACGAATTCCGCTGCAAAGATTCGGACGCATCGCCGACATTGAAAATGCCGCGCTCTTTCTGACTTCGGACGCGGCAAGCTATATTAACGGCGTAACCTTGGTTGTTGACGGCGGGCAATGGCTTTTGGGAACGAGTTTGATGTAAAAATGCTTTAAATCATTCTACATTCTACATTTTCCACTTTACATTAAATTGCAGATAAACAGCCGTTTTCTTTTTGAAATTAAATGTAAAATGCAGAATGTAGAATGTAGAATTTCTTTTTTCCGAATTCTTCTAAAAAGTATCTGCCTCGGTTAAAACCGCTTCGCTTTTCGGTTTTGTTTCATCGCCCAAAACGGCGCGAAGAACGAGCATTTTTGCTAAGATTCTCACTTCCGTGCGGTCGAATTTGTTGGTCAAGCCTTTTGTTTTGCCGAAATCGGCGATTGCGAGACTGCGGATCGTCGAATTTGCGATGCCGAGTTCGCGCGTCAGACCGTTTATCATCGAACCGCCGAAGCCGCCGACCTGAACTTCGCTGTCGTCTATCATTTCGCCCGAAATATCCAGAAATTCGCCGACTTTGATAAACGCCGAAAGCGTGTCGTTGAGCCGGTAAATCGCGTCTTCGAGAATCGGAAACGCTTTGTCGGCATCGGTTGTCGCGTAAGCACTGGCGAGAAACCAGATTTCAATAAAATCGCGGTAATTTTTCGGCTGCGGATTAACGAGCAGCTGCGCGTCCTTCATAATTTCGGCAGCGAGTTCTTTGTCACCGGCAGCGGCAACCTGCGACGCGAGCATACTGAGCGCAAGAAGTTTTTCCTGTTTATTGTCCATTCCGTTGATGATTTTCCGCGATTGCGCAATGATTTTTTCGCGTTCTTCTTTCGGCAATTCCTTTGAACCGAGCTTCATCACGTTTTTCATCGCATCTTCCTGCTCTTTTCGCGCTTCGTTTTCAGATGAAACTTTCGACGGCGGAATTGGTGCGCTTTTTAACCCGAATTCCGTGTTATCTGCCTCTCTGGTTACGAACGCAGATTTCGGCTTTATCTTGTTCGGAAATTTTGTGCGAATCTGAACGGCGCGCGCGGGCGCGTATTTTTCGATCAGCGCGATATTGGTGCTTACGTCAAACTCTTCGGTTTCCTTTTTCTGTAAAATTCCCTGTGCGAGGATTTCGGCTAAATCGCGCAGATTCGAATCGGTGAACATCGGCTTTTTGCCGCCTTCCTTTTTAATTTTTTCCGAATTTTCCGCGCCCATTCTCAAAAACGCCGCGACATTGTAAAGATTGCTCGCCGAAACCTTGTCGTCCTTGAACTTTTTAACGATCGCGTCGGCAAATTCCGCGCCTTTTTCGGCATCTTTCTCGTAAATCTTTTGCAAGAGATCGGCTTGCTGCCAATTAACGCCTTTTGCCAGCGAACGGCGGGCTAATTCAGCCGCTTTTGCCGCGTCCTTCAAGACGAGCTGTTTGATAAATTGCGTTTCAAAATACGAATCGCGCTGTTCGATGGTCTTGCGAAGTTCGGGGTTCGAGATAACGCTCAACGAATCGTAATAAAAATCGAAGGCGAGCGTTGCGTCGTGTTCCGCCAAGCTCATTGCGATCTGCTGGCGGACGCTCAACGCTTTATAAAATTTCTGCGTGACGCGCGATTTGTCGTCCTGATTGCCGCTGAAAATTCCCATCCGGTATTCGGATTCGTCGGGCTTGATGCCCATCGCGTTCATCTGCGCGTCGTAATCCGCGAGAAGCTGTTTGAAATCGGTGATGACCGTTCCATACATCGCGGCGGATTCCTTTTCGTCGTAAAACCACATCAAACCCGCCATTTCCGACGAAAAGCTGATGCGGTTCTCGAGCGAACGCAGCGTGCCGACTTCCGCGCTCGTTTCGCGCAGGAAACCGACTGCTTCTTTGCGAAGATCTTCGCTGACGGTTTTCGGCGGCTCTTTGTCGGTCACCTGGGCAAAAGCGGATTGAACAAAGATCAAGACTAAAAGCGCAAAAAAAGTTCTTCGGGTAAACATTCGATAATAATAATCGCAATGCCGAAAATAGTAAATAAAAATTTAACTTTGAAACGCGCGAAAAATCATTTAACATTTAGCTTTTCCGATGATAGAAATTTCACCGAAAACATTTGAAGAATTTCAAACCGAAGCGAACAAAGGCAATGTCGTGCCGGTCGTGCGGAGCGTTTTAGCGGATCTGCACACGCCGGTCGGCGCGTTTCTGCGCGTCGCGAGCGGCGCACAGCAGGCTTTTTTGCTCGAATCCATCGAAGGCGGCGAGCGTCTGGCGCGTTATTCGTTCCTGGCGGCAAACCCGTTTATGACCGTGCGTTCGCATAAATCGCAGACGCTTTTGGAAAAAGACGGCTCGCGCAAACTTTATCCCGACCGCACTTTGGTCGAGTTTTTGAGAAAACATTTTGCGCATCACCGGCTCGCGCGGCGCGAAAAACTTCCGCCTTTGTGCGGCGGCGCGGTCGGATTTCTCGCTTACGACGCGGCGCGTTGGTTTGAAAAGGTTCTGGACGACGGCACGAAACGCGACAGGACGGACGCGATCTGGATGTTTTTCCGCAACATTCTGGTTTTCGACCGTTTGAAACACCGCATCGAAATCGTCTCGATAGTTTTCACGGACGAAGCCAAAGGCGACGAAACCGCTTTGAAAAAACTTTACGACGAAGCGGTCGCCGAAACCGAACGGCTCGAAAAAATTCTCGACGAAAGTTCCCTGCCGTCGGTGACGGCTGAAAACCGCGAACCGCCCGAATCGAAGCAGTTCACGTCAAATTGGAAAAAGGCGGATTTTCTCGCGGCGGTCGAGCGCATAAAAGATCACATCGTCGCGGGCGACGCTTATCAGGTCGTTCTTTCCCAAAAGTTCAAACGGCAGACCAACGCCGAACCGATCAATATTTACCGCGCTTTGCGAACAACAAATCCTTCGCCGTATATGTTTTACATCAAGCTCGGCGCGTCGGAAACATTGATCGGCGCGTCGCCCGAAATGCTCGTCCGGTGCAGCGGTAAAAAGCTCGAATACCGCCCGATCGCGGGAACCCGGAAACGCGGCGCGACCGAAACCGAAGATTGGATTCTGGCAGAAGACCTGCGCTCGGATATGAAGGAAATCTCGGAACACGTCATGCTCGTTGATCTCGGCAGGAACGATCTCGGGCGCGTTTCCGAATTCGGTTCGGTCGAGGTCGCCGAACTGATGAAAATCGAAAAATATTCACACGTTCAGCATCTCGTCACCAGTCTGAAATCGCGTTTGAAGGACGGTTTCGACCGTTTCGACGCTTTGGCTTCGTGTTTTCCGGCGGGAACGGTTTCGGGTGCGCCGAAGGTTCGCGCGATGCAGATCATTGACGAACTCGAACCGTCGAAACGCGGCGTTTACGCGGGCGCGATCGGTTATATTGATTACGCCGAAAATCTCGATACGTGCATTGCGATTCGCACGATTCGCCTGAAAGACGGCGAGGCTTCCGTTCAGGCAGGCGCGGGCGTGGTCGCCGATTCGGTTCCCGAAAAAGAATACGACGAAACGATAAACAAGGCGCGCGCGCTCGTCAAAGCGATTGATATGGCGGAGAAGTTTTAAAGTCGAAAAGTGAAAAAGTGAAAAGGTGCAAAAGTTGGCGGAATTTTAACGCAAAGTCTTTTTCACTTTTACCCTTTTTCACTTTTCACCACAATTTTATGCTTTTAGTTATAGATAATTACGATTCATTTACCTATAATCTTGTGCAGTATTTGGGCGAACTCGGCGCGGAGATGCAGGTGCGGCGCAATGACGAAGTTTCGATTGACGAAATCGAAAACCACTTAAAACCCGAAAAGATTCTGATCTCGCCCGGACCGGGAACGCCTGACGATGCGGGCATTTCGTTGGCGGTTCTGGAAAAATTCGGCGAACGTCTGCCGATTTTAGGCGTTTGTCTCGGACATCAGGCAATCGGACAGATTTTCGGCGGCAAGGTCGTCCGCGCGCCCGAACCGGTTCACGGCAAACCGGTCGAGATTTGCCACGACGGAAAGACGATCTTCAGCGATCTGAAATACCGCTTCCGCGCCGCACGTTATCATTCGCTCGTCGTCGAACGCGAAACTTTGCCCGATTGTCTGGAGATTTCCGCCACGTCGCCCGACGGTTTGATAATGGCTTTGCGTCATAAAACCCTGAAAATCGAAGGCGTGCAGTTTCATCCCGAATCAATTCTGACCAAAGAAGGCAAAAAACTCTTGCAAAACTTCCTGAATCTCTGAGATAGTAGATATGAACTTGAGTTCCGGATTTCAAGTTTTAAGTTTATTAACCGAAACCTCTCTGCTTTTTCCACTTTTCTACTTTTTCCCTTTTTCACTTTAAAATATGTTTATGTCGAAAACCCAGTGGCTTTTTGCCGCGCCGCTTTCAGCTACCAATACCAAAGCCGACACGCCGCTGTTTCCGTATCTCAACCGCCTGATTCGCGGCGAAAATCTGGAAACCGCCGAAGCCGCCGACTTTTTCCGCGTTTTGACCGCGCTCGACGCGAATCCGGCGCAAATCGCGGCGTGCTTAACGGCTTTAACGGCGAAAGGCGAAACCGCCGCCGAGCTTGCGGGAATGGCGCGGACGATGCGCAAACAAGCCGTCAAGATCAAATCGCGCCAGAAAAATTTTATAGATGTTTCGGGAACGGGTTCGAGCATTGCGAAAACCTTTAATGTTTCGACCGCCGCCGCGTTTGTCGCCGCCGGCGCGGGTTTGGCGGTCGCCAAACACGGCAACCGCGCCGTGATGAGCGACACCGGCAGCGCGGACGTTCTCGCCAAACTCGGCGTTAAGATCGCGTCCGAGCCGGAAGTTGCGCAAACCAGTCTGAACGGCGCGGGAATCTGTTTTATGTTCGCGCCGAAATTTCATCCGAATTTGCGGCGCGTCGGCGATATTCGCCGCGCACTTGGCATCCGCACTTCGCTGAATCTACTCGGCGTTCTGTCGAATCCGGCAAACGCGCCGAAACAATTGATCGGCGTTTGGCATCCGTCATTGCTCGAACCGATGGCGCAGGCACTGGCGATTTTAGGAACGGAAAGAACGTGGGTCGTTCACGGTTCGGACGGTTTGGACGAAATAACGCTGGCAGACGAAACGTTTGTCGTCGAAGTCAAAAACGCGGAAGTCCGCGAATTTCGTATCGCGCCCGAAGATTTTAAATTACAGCGCGGCGAAATCGAACATCTGAAGACCGAAACGCCCGAAGAAAGCGCACAGATCATCCGCGACGTTTTGAGCAGCAAACGCCGCGACAAAGCGCGTTCGCTGGTCGTCATCAACGCCGCCGCTGCGCTGATTATCGGCGGAATTGCCGAAACCCCGATTCACGCCGCCCGGCTCGCCGAACAGGCGATTGACAGCGGACAGGCGCAAAACAAGCTCGACCGCTTGATTCAAACGACGAACAAAAAATAATTTGCGATTTGCGATTTGCGATTTGCGATTGTAACTTGTAACTCGCAATGCCTTTCAGCTGGATTTACGGTAAAATCACCGATCTCAGAAATACGCTTTATGACGGCGGCGTTTTGAAATCCCACGCGCTCGGCGCGCCGACGATCAGCGTCGGCAACATCACGGTCGGCGGCACGGGCAAAACGCCGATGGTCGCTTTCGTCGCCGAAGTTTTAGCCGAACAAGGCGCAAAAGTCTGCATTCTGACACGCGGTTACGGGCGCGAAAATCCCCAAAACAGAGTTTTGGTTTCGGACGGCGAAAAGATTTTAGCCGATGCGAAAAACGCGGGCGACGAACCGTTTGAACTTGCCCGAAAACTTCGCGGAAAAGCAATTGTTATCGCGGATGCAAACCGCGTCGCGGCGGCAGAATGGGCAAAGGAAAAGTTTAATGTAAGCGTTTTTGTGCTTGACGACGCCTTTCAGCACCGCGCCGCGAAACGCGATTTAGACATTGTTTTACTGGACGCGACCAATCCTTTCGGCAACTCGAAAACGCTGCCGTTCGGACGTTTGCGCGAGCCTCTTGAAAACCTCGAACGCGCCGATCTGATCGTCATCACACGCGCCGATCTGGTTGATGAACAACGAATTACGAATTTCAAATTTCAAATTTCAAATTACAATCCCGATTGCCCGATCTTCACGGCGGAAAACAAAACCATCGGGCTAATTGAACTAAAAGATTTTCACAAAAACCCAAAACCCAAAGCCCAAAACCCAAAACCTAAAGCTCTCGCTTTTTGCGCGCTCGGCAATCCCGATAATTTTTTCGAGCAGCTGCGGCGCGAAAATTTCAATCTGACGGCGACGCGAAATTTTCCCGACCATCACCGCTACACGCAGAGCGAGATTGCGAAACTCGAAATTGAAGCCCGAGAAAAAGGCGCGGAAATCCTGCTGACGACCGCAAAAGATGCCGTCAAGCTCGCCGATCTGAAATTCGAACTACCGTGTTTCGTCGTCGAAAGCCGTCTTGTTTTCGACGACGAAAAAAAACTGTGCGAATCGATCCGCGCAGTTTTAATTTAAATTCACTTCGCCGGGAGCGCAGGCAGCCTTGCCTGCAAGCGTTTGAAAGACGCTAAAAAATATCTGATTTCTTACAATTTATAAGAAACCGAAGCGTGGTCACGTCGCTTTCGCGCCGTTGCAGGCAAGGCTGCCTGCGCTCCCGGCTCCCGGCAAAAATCCTAACTATCCTCGGTTTTCCCGCTTTGGGTCGAAGACGGCGAATTTTTCGGCTGCGGGGTCGGTTTCGCTGCCGGAGGTTTTGCCGGTGTCGGTTTTACGTCGGGTGTCGGCGAGGTTTGCGGTTTGGTCGTATCGTTCGGTTCGACCGTCGGCTGAACGACGTTGCCGGCGGGCGATCTTGTCGTTCGCGGAGTCGGCGTTGCCTGCGTATTGACGTTCGCATTCGGGTTTGTCGGAACCATCATATAATATTTGCCCGTGTTGCTGTCGTAAAGAAAGCGCGAATCGTCCTGATTAAAAGGACTGTTCGGATTGTTCGGGTCAATCACCTGTCCGCCTTGCGGAATATAGGGCGCACCGGGCGGAACCGTGCCGCTTTGCCAGTAAGGATTGCCGTCGCTGCCGCCGCCGCCGAGGTTTTCCGGCATCGTCAGCGTCATATTCGAGTTTGTCAGCATTTCCTGCGTCATCGGAACGATCGTCGCCAAGCCCTGCTCGTTCATTCCCGTCGCGGGATTGATCGGCTGCACGGGCTGTGAATTAGAATCTGCCTGCAGCGTCGAAGGTTTGGTTTGCTTGCTCGAAGTCGCCCAGATCAGCGCGACCGAAAGAAGCGAAATTCCCGCCAGCACGACGAACGCGGTTTTCCAGAGATTATTGTTTGAATTCGCCGCTTTCGCTGCCGTTTCCGAATCGGCAAACCCGCGCTCGACACGGTTCAGATCGTCTAATAATTCGGCGGCAGTTTGATGCCGCATTTCGGGATTTTTCGCCAGGGTCTGCAAAATCAGCGGCTCGATTCCCGATGGCAAATCCTGCCGGAAAGCCGATAACGGCGGCGGCGGTTCCTGCGCGTGTTTCATCATCAGATCGCTTGTCGTTTCAGCCTTGAACGGAACTTCACCGGCGAGCATTTCATACAAGATCACGCCCAAACTGTAAATATCCGAACGCTCGTCGGCATCGCCCGCGTCGGTGCATTGTTCGGGCGAAAGATACTCGATCTTCGGGAAAGAAAGTTCGTCGTCGGCTGCCGCGACCGCGTCCAGTTTGACCGCGCCGAGATCCAGAACCTTGACCGTATTATCCAGCGACAGCAGAATATTTTCGCTGTTCAAATTGTGGTGAATGATGTTTTTGAAATGCGTCGCGGCAAGTGCGGCGGCAATTTGTTTTGCAACAAAAACGGCGCGTTCGGGGGTAAACATTCCGTCGCGCTCGATCGCGTCTTTCAGGGTTTCGCCTTCCGCGTCTTCAAACACGATATAAACCGTGCCTTCCGCGTCCGAACCGAAATCCGTTACATTTAAGATATTCGGGTGCGAAATATTGGAGATATTGCGCGCTTCGGACGAAAATCGCTTGACGATATTTTCATCAACCGCGAGTGCGGGCGAAAGAATTTTCACGGCAACGTGCTTATCCATCAAAAGATGTGTGGCGTGATAAACTTTGCCGAGTTCGGTTTCGCGCATGACCGAATCAATCCGATATTTTTCCGCTAAAGTTTTTCCGATAAATGTGTCTATCATTGCTTTAAGTAAACGCCCGGATAATTATACAGGTTGCAAAATATGATTCAAAATGCGGCTTGTCAGTTGCAAAAATTGGAGCGCCGTCATTGGAACGCCGTCATCCCTGACGGCAGCGGCGCTGAAAGCGGCGGAGAAACTTTTCGTGACTTTTGAGTTGAAAGAAATGAAAAGCTTTTTAGCGTTTTTCAAACGCTTGCCGTCAGGGATGACGGCGTTCCAGTTTCACGCTCCAAAAACAATGCGGACGAAGTTTTTTGCAAAACTTCATCCGCCGGATTATTTGGTGTTTTAAGAAAACTATCTCAAAACAACGAAAACGATAACGAGCGCGAACAGCACGAGCGATTCGATCAGCGCCAGACCGATAATCATCATCGTCTGAACGGTTCCCGCCGCGCCCGGATTGCGTCCGGCTGCTTCGACCGCCGCCGCACCGATCTTACCTTGTCCGAGACCGCCCAAACCGGCTGCCAGACCGAAGCCTAAACCTGCCGCCAACGCTTTGTAAGCCAAAACCGTGTCGGCGTTCGCCTGAATGCCGCCCGTCTGCGCGACAGCCGAAACCGACAATAACGCAATTGCCATCAATGCAAAGAAAACCACTTTGTAATTTTTCATTATTTTTATCTCCTAAATTTATTTCTTAACTTGCGAAGATTTTTCGGCTGAATCAAATTTTTCAAACTTGCGGGTCGGTTATTATTTCGCCTCACTTCCGGTATGCGCTCAATTTCTACTCTCGTTGGAGTCGAGGCTCCTGATGCGTGCGGGCATATTCGATATAAATTGCAAGTTTTCAAACCGATTCAAACAAAAACCTTCAAAAAAACTTTTTTGTTTGAGGATTCTGAACTGTTTTACAATCCAAAATCTAAAATCTAAAATCTAAAATCATTAGACGTGCGCCGTCGCAATCGCTTCGCCGGTTTCGGGCGAATGTTCGCCGCCGTGCGTGTGTTCGTGCGGCGCGTGCGTAACCTCGCTCAAGTAAATCATCGAAAGCAGCGTAAAGACGAGCGTCTGCACAAAGGCGACAAAAACCGCCAGCGGCATAATGACGACCGGCAGCAGAAACTGCGTCCACGGCGAACCGAGATTCGCAATCTGATATGCAATCTGCTCGTCGGCAAACATATTCGCAAACAGACGAAGACCGAGCGTTAAAGGACGAATCGAATTACTGACCAGCTCGATGCCGAAGATCAAAGGCGTGATGAAAATCGCCATCAACAGCGGAAGTTTCGGTCCCGCCAAGTGTCCGATATGTTTGACGAACCCGTTTTCGGCGATGCCGACGTAGTTGTAATAGACGAACGACGCGATACCGAGCGCGAACGTTACCGAAACATGCGCGGTCGGCGACATAAAGAGCGGGAAAAGCCCCATCAGATTGGAAATAAGCACCAACACCGCAAAGGTCGCAACAACCGGAAAATATCTGAAACCGTGTTCGCCGACGACGTTGACAATCATGTCTCTTAACGCCAAAAATCCGGCTTCGAGCGTTAATTGTCCGGGTTTCGGGTCGTCTTCGGAAAGTTTGCCCTTAAAGATCCAGATGAGCGTAACCGTCAGGATACACGCGATGACGAACATTATCGTATACCACGGAATCGCGTTTTCGGGCGTGTATGGTCCGAAAACCGCTTCGGGCGTTGTGCCGAAATAGCCCAAAAACTTGTCCCAAACCGGTTTTGTGTAAGCAACCTGAAAATCGTGGACAGGCTTGCCCAGATTAGTGTTAAGAAACTCGACGATCAACGGCGTCGGATGTCCGCCTTCTGCTAATAAAAACATTGCTGTTAAAGTCCTTTTTTGTTAGAAAAGCTGCTAAATATTCGTATAATTGCTTCAAAAATAATCGCCACGGCAAAACTCGCCAAACCCAAAAGCACCGCGACCATCGGAACGGCTTTCGTCAAATAAACGATTGCCAGCACCGCGCCGAACGTTAAATATCTGATAAAAGCCCGTCCGGCAAGAAAATGCGGCGTTCCGCCCGCGATTGCGCCTTCGATAACGACTTTGAGCGAGCGGTTCAGCCAGTAATAATTAACGAGCGATAAAATACCGCCAATCAAAATTCCGACCGCAAAATTCAAAGAAACGAAAATCGAACTTAAAATCGTGCCTAAAAGCACCGCGAACGCCATCAGAATAAATATTCGTTTGTGCGAAAGCGGCTGAACATCTTGTTCTTCGATAGCCGGTTCGGAATTTCCGCTCATGGCGAAACAATGATTTTACAAAGGAAACGCGCAAATTTCAAAGCACGGAACGGATTTTGTGCATTTTTTCTCAAATTGCGTCTTATTTTTTAAAGATTTGCGAGGTAATTCGGAATAACTGTATAAAACCGATGATTCCGCCCAAGATCACGCCGCCGACAATGCCCCACGGCGAGCTGCCGAGCAGCAGATCGGCTAACCAGCCGAGAATCATCATAAAGATCACCGAGGCAAAAAGCACGACTCCCGCCGACCACGCCAAACCGCTCTGGCGGATTGTTTCGCCCGTTGTCGGCGGCGTGTATTCGCTCTGAAAAATCGTTCCGTGCGCTGTTTCGACGGGGTTTTCAGACCTTCTTTCAGTTTGGATCGGTTCGGCGGCGATTTGTTCGGCAAGCGGTTCGGAAGTTGTTTCAGTAATCGGCACGGTTTCGATTTCCCTTTCCAGAAATTCTATATCTTCGGGTTCGAGCTTTTCCAATTCCGCCATCAACGCCGCTTCCGATTCCGATTCTTCATCGAGCGGCGCGGTTTCATCAATCGTTTCAGATGAGTTAGTGAAAAACTTCGCGTCTTCGGGAATCTCGAAAACCGGACGCGTTTCCAAATTCTCGGCAGATTGTTCTAGTTCCAAAGATGCTGTATTTTGCGGCTCTGCCGGCGGATTTACAATCGTTTCTTCGACAATCACCTTTGTTCCGGGCGGCGGTTCTTCGTCTGCGTTGAGCAAATTTTTTATCATTCTGTCTTTCTCCGCATTAAAATTCAATCAGAGAAGTATTTTATGCGAAATTCGTGAATAACAAAACGGGCGGACGCTTGTAAAATGTCCGCCCGCGTTTTTGTTATACCAATACTTCGGACAGAATTCAGAGAAGAAAGCCCCCGACCAAAAGTTTCGCGGTCTAAAACCGCAAACCCGCACATCAGCAAGGGCGGACGCGCGAGGATTAAAACAAAAAGATTTATCTTTCAGCGAAAAAATGGAAATCGTCTTTTCTCTCGCCAAACGCGACAATCAAATCCGACGCGCCGTTCTTCTACCCAAACAAAAAAACGAAAAAAGCAAATACTTCACAATTAAACCGGAATCAACTCGTCTAACTTCTGAAACGGCACAGCGTTGTAAGCCAAGAAACGGTCGTCTTTTTTAATGCCGACATCGGATGAGTTTGCGGACAATTTTCAGTTTTGCTTCATCAAATAATCGCTCAAATTTTTCAGCAATCTTTGATGTCTTTCGGCGGAGATTTCGCCGATTGAGCCGATGATTTGCGGTCGGGGCAAAACCAGTAAAAAGCCGAGTCGAATGAGCGATTCGGAATCCAATCCGCTGGTTGCAAAATCTGCGTCCGTTTCGGAAATTACTTCGTCAAAATCCTTAACTTCTTGGCGTAACTGGGTGGAAATACCACAGATGAGAAAATCCCGAAAAGGCGGCATTTCGCGTAAGATTAAGGCGGGACGACGTTTCAGAGTTCCGTCGGATTGAGGAAAAACAGCGACAACTATTTCAGATTCCTTCATATTCGGGATTGAATTCTTTTATTTTGTCCAAAGATATTTCGGGTTCATCATCCGCATACGCCCGGGCAAGACTTTTTTTGCCGAGCAGATACCAATCCGCATCCTCATCATCTTCGACAACTGTGATAATAACTTTGGTATTCGGTTTCAGGTCGCAAGGTTCATCCAATAAAACCCGTGTTCCGTCAAAATGTCCGCGTATTTCAAGCATATTATTTCTACCTCGAAAATCGGATTATACTACAAATCCGAGAATTTTCATTCATCAAAACAAATCGTCAATCTTAATTTCGACTTCGGGAAATGCCGTGAGATTTAGCGAATCGCCTTTTCGCAAGGTGCGTTTGAATTGATAGCCGTCCGCGCCCGGTTCGCGGTAGTCTTCGAGGGTTTCGTTCTGCAAATTTAAGACGAGGTATTGCTGAATTCCGGCTTTTGCGTATGCCAGACTATTGGTTACGCGGTCGCGTCCGAGTGTGGAATCGGAAATTTCAACGATCAGTAAAACATCTTCGGGAGTCGGATGTCTTTCCAGATAAATCTCACGCGGTGGTTTGGCTAAAACGATGTCTGGTTCGGGTTCTGAGTAATCATCTAAAACTATCGGATTTTGATTGCGAATAATTGCCCGATTCCCCAATGCTTCTCTCAACATCTCAGCTGCCGAATCATTAATAGCGGCGTGTTTTATTCCTTTCGGCATTTTTTCAATTATTACTCCGTTTAACAATTCAACTTTGTCCTCTGCGGTCAGGATTCCGTGTTCGATCATTTCGTCATATTGTTTGACGCTGATGAGTCTGGCGTTGAAAACCTGCCCGTTTTGATAAACTTCGGTTTTCGGAATTGTCTTTTCTAAAACTGCCGACATATTTGTTTCCCTCGAACTCTGATTTTACACCAATTTGATGACAGCCTGAAATTTAACGCGGCGTGTTCCCGTTTATTCTAAAAGTTTCATAAAATTTCAGGTCGGGAAGGGTTGCTCTGCGCCCGCCAAACAAATATTGAGAATAATGTTCAGGAAAATCTCTGACTTTGCAAGTGCCGTAACTGTCAAACGCCCGCAAACTTTGCAATTTGGCGATGCGGGTTTAATTCAGTAAAGTTAAAACTGACTTTATGAATATCCTTTCGCTTGAAAATATTTCTAAAAATTACGGTATCAAACCGCTTTTCGAGAACGTCCAGTTAGGTTTTGAAGACACCGACAAGATCGGCATCATCGGCGCGAACGGTTCGGGCAAAACAACTTTCCTGCGCGTCGTCGCCGGAACTGAAACGCCCGACACGGGCAAAGTCGTCCGCGCCAACGGCAAAACTCTCGCGTATCTGGCACAAAATCCGCAGTTCGACGACGAGAAAACCGTTTTGGAAACGATCTTCGCCTCCAGCGAGGGCGTGATGAAAACAATCCGCGATTACGAAGCGGCTTGTCACGATTTGGAAGCCGACAGCGCGAATCAAAAACTGCTCGAAAAAGTTTCCGAACTTCAGCACGAATTGGAAATTTCGGGCGGTTGGGAAATCGAAACGAACGCAAAGACCGTTCTCACGAAATTGGGGATCACCGACACTTCGTTAAAGATGAAAACGCTTTCGGGCGGGCAGCGAAAACGCGTCGCGCTCGCGCACGAATTGATCTTCAAGCCCGACATTTTAATTTTGGACGAGCCGACCAATCATCTCGACGCGGACACCATCGAATTTTTGGAAGATTATTTGCGGCGTTACACGGGCGCACTGCTTTTGGTGACGCACGACCGCTATTTTCTCGACCGCGTAACGAACCGCATCTTTGAAATTGACCGCGGCGCGATTCAGCCGTTCGCCGGAAATTACGCGTATTATCTCGAAAAAAAGGAAGAACAGGAAACGCTTCGCGCGACGGAAGATCACAAACGCGAACAGCTTATCAAAAAAGAACTCGCGTGGCTGCGGACGGGCGCAAAGGCACGGACGCGTAAATCGAAACATCGCGTCAACGCCGCATACAACTTGATAAATCAGCCGAAAGAACGTGCGAAAGCCGAAATGGACATCGCCATCGGCGCAAAACGTCTGGGAACGAAAATCATCGAACTCGAAAACATCTCGAAATCATACGGCGAACGCCAACTTATCGAAGATTTTTCCTATCTCGTCAAACGCGACGACCGCATCGGCATCATCGGCGCGAACGGTTCGGGCAAAACGACGCTTTTGGAAATCATCACCAACCGCGTCAAACCCGACAAAGGCGAAATCGAGATCGGGCAAACCGTCCGAATCGGTTATTACGATCAGGAAAGCCGCGCTCTCAACGAAGAACAGCGCGTCATTGACTACATCAAAGAAACGGCGGAATACGTGACGACCGCCCATGGAAATCAGATCACGGCTTCGCAGATGCTCGAAAAATTTCTCTTTACGCCCGCCGCGCAGTATTCGTTCATCGCCAATCTTTCGGGCGGCGAACGACGGCGGCTTTATCTCCTGAAAATCCTGATGGCACAGCCGAACGTTCTGCTTTTGGACGAACCGACGAACGATCTCGACATCCCGACGCTGATCGCTCTGGAAGAATATCTCGACGATTTCGCGGGCGCATTGATCGTCGTCAGCCACGACCGATACTTTCTCGACCGCACGATTGACAGCGTTTTCAAATTCGACGGCGACGGCAAAGTGCGCGAATTCGCGGGCGATTACACGGCTT
>JALHNX010000075.1 GCA_022843305.1 Pyrinomonadaceae bacterium
AAACAAATTTTAATCAGCCGCGATTTACAATTTCTCCCCGGAAACTTCTCCTTGTAAAGAACTGATACTATGAACGGAAAAATCTAATTTTCTCTTTTCCCGTCAGACTAATAGTTTACGTCTGACGGGAATTTTTCCCTTACAGCCGTGAAAGTCTTTAGCTTTTAAAACTCATAACCCTTCAAATTTACTTTCGGAAAATATCTCAAAATATTATCAACGATAAACATTGTTTTTTCTGAAAAAACAACGCTATTCAATCTTTGATGATATAGATTAAGTCTCTCAACCGATTAAATAAGAAAATGAAGACGCACATATCAATCATTAATAAAGACTCTAAACTCAGAAAACAAAAAGGGTTCAGTCTTCCGGAACTGCTTGTCGTGCTGTTGGTTGCGGCAATAATTCTTGTTCTCGCGCTGCCGCAGATAATCTCGTCGCGCCGCTTATTTCGTTTTTCGGGCTTTCAAAGGCAGGTTGCGACTTCGCTTCGGGAAGCCAGACAGGAAGCGATGTCGCAAAGAAAGCCGGTAACTTTTCGTTACGATAACGGCGATAAAAATGTCGTTACCTACGGCGGCGATTTCGGCGCATTAGGCGACGTGAAAAATGTCGTGGTTTCGCTGTCGGGTTCGGGTGTGGAATCCGATGATGTTAAATACGGTCGTCCGACGGGCATTCCGACTTCCGCTTTGAGCGACACGACAAATTTAACGAATCTTTCGAGCAACGCCGTCGAAATCACGTTTCAGCCTGACGGTTCGGTGATGGACGCAAGCAACAATCCGCAAAATCAGGCACTGTTTTTTTATCACGATAAATACCGGCTCGACACGGCTTTTGCGGTTTCGGTTTTAGGCGCGGGCGGGCGAATCAAAGTCTGGCGATACAGCCAAGGTGTAAATTCTTATGTCGAATGACGCATCACAAAAAACCTCGAATAACAAATTTATAAAAAAGCAGAACGGTTTCTCTTTGGTAGAAGCCGTTGTTGCCATTTTTATAATGACCGTCGGACTGATCGGAACCGCCGCCGCGCTCGGTTACGCGATTCATTACGGCTCGATCAGCCGCAACGTTACGAGCGCGAAATCCATCATCTTCGCCCAGATCGAAGAAATCGAGGCTTTAAGAAATTCGCGGCGGCTGGATTTCAAACAGATTGCCAATGTCGGCGGCGTGGACAATACGAATACGCCGGCGGTTTTCGGCGGATTCAGCACCGGATTCAAGGAAATGTCGCTCAATCCGGGACCGGACGGCGTGAACGGCACGGACGATGATTTGCTTGACGCGGGCGCGGACGGCATCTACGGCACGGCGGACGATTTCGAAAACCCGGCACTCGTTCGCAGCGGTTATCGGCGACAAATCACGGTGACGAATTTGAGCGGTTCGATGAAAAAAGTCGAGATTCGAGTCCGTTATTTTGGAAGCGGCGGCGTGGTCGGCGAGCTTGCCGGAGTTTGCTATCTGAACGACGAAAGTCGTCTGACACGTTAGAACAGAGGGGGATTCGCTAGAAATGATTCGGAAAAGATTAATCAAAAATCAGGACAAAAGATTTTCAAAAAATATTTTGAGTAACGAACGCGGCGCGGCTTTGGCGATTGCTATCATTGTCATGGCGATTTTGTCGGTCATCGGTTTAACGGCGCTCGCTTTTTCATCGAGCGAAGCGCGGATTGCCGGAAGCGATCTGCAGCGGACGCAGACATTTTACGCATCGTCCGCGGGCTTGGAAAAAATGACCAATGATTTCAGCAATCTGTTTCGCCGCAAGCTGAATCCGACGCTTGCCGACCTCAACACGATTGCCGGTGCGCCGCCCGATGCGCTTTTGCTTGAAGGTTTTACATTTACGCAGACTTTGACCGAAGACACGGACAGATTGAACGAATTGCGGGCGATTCAAAATCTGCCGAGCAATATCTATCCGCGTGTCAACATTCCCGACGGACCGTATGCCGGACTTTACGCGAGCATCATTCCTTACAAGATGAGTTCGACGGCTTCGCGCGACGCGACGCGCACGGAAGTCAAGCTCGAACGCGAATTTAACAATTATCTCGTGCCGCTTTTTCAATTCGGGATGTTCAGCAACGAGGACATCGAAATTCATCCCGGACCGCTGATGACGTTTAATGGCAGAATTCACAGTAATCAAAATATCTATGCCTTGCGAAACACGAAATTTCTCAATCGTCTGACGATGGCAGGCGAATTTATCCGCGACGCGACGCGCGGGGGCGAACCGAATACGTCAGCCGGCAACAATGAAATTTATGTTGAAGTCAACGGCATCAATGTTAGAAGCACGCTTGGCAACGGAAGCGTCAAATCCGGCGCGGGAAAAGTCGGCGGACCGAATTTGACGAGCAATCCTTCGGCGACGCGGGGCTTTTTCCCGGATAGCCCGCAGGGAATTGCCAATTCGACGTGGGAATCGGAATCGGTTAAACCCGCAAGAAACAATACTGCAAATCGTTTCGGCGGGCAGGTTATGACGCAGACGACCGGCGCGACGAGCCTGAAACTTCCTTTAGAATTGGCGGGAAATTCTCCGGCAGAGATCATCAAACGAGCATTGCCATCGGACGATGAAATTCTTTCAACCTCGCGCTACCACACAAAATCGAAGATCAGGATTTTGCTTGACGACGAAACCGCCGGCAGCGGCGCGGCAAACGTCGCGGGCATTCCGGCGGGCAAAGGCGTTCTGCTTTCGCAGTTTATTCCTTCGGTCTTGAACGGCGGCGAAAATGTCTTAAAGCAGATTTCAAACAGCGGAACGATTTCGGGTTCGACGGTTTTGCAGAAAAAAACGGACGGTTCGACCGTCAACGCGACAACCGTGCGGGCGATTAAAAGCACGACCGACCCGAACGCGTCGCCGTATATTCCGCCGGGTTCGGGCGTAACCGGACGGATTTATATCGAAATCGTCAAACCCGACGGCACGACGGTTGACGTAACGCCGACGATTCTGAGTATGGGTGCCACTCAGGGCGAACCGAACGGCATCGTTTATCTGCAAAGACCGCTCTGGGCGGGCTACGTGCAGGGAAGCCGCGACCGGCGCGGAAATTCTTTCACGCTTGCTAATTTGACGCGCAATTATCAATCAATCGCCGACGGTGAAATCAGCGATCCGACCGGAAAATTTTACGCGAATCGCGGTTTTATCGAGTCGAGCATTTCACTTGCGGATGACGACGGCGGAACAGTCAGCCGGGACGCGACACCGAGCGGAGCTTTTAACGCGATTGTGCCGATAAATGTTTATAATGTCCGCGAAGGTTGGATACAAAGCAGTTTGAGCGAATACGACATTTACACGCGCGGCGTAACGAGCGTCGTCGAAATCAATATGCGGAATCTGGCGCGTTGGCTCGACGGTGTTTACGACGCAAATTTGCTCGCCGGAACAAATGCCGTCAGCGCAAATATCGGCGCTGACGAAGGCTACGTCGTTTATGTTTCAGACCGCCGCGGCGACCGCGTAAAGCCCGAATATCTGGCGGACGGAACATCTTTCGCTACCACGAACGGCATTGTTGACAACGAAGATATTTACGGTCCGAACGGAAGTTTGGATGCCGGCGAAGACGTGATTGATTTCGGCTGGAACGTCGGCGGCACGAGCAAAAAAGGAACTTTGCAAAAAGACACTTTGGAACTGCCCGATTCGGGAACGGTTTGCTGTCCGCCTTCGACGACCAACGCGCCGGTGACGGACAGAATCGCGCGCGCCAATTCGGTTTTGAGCACCTTTAATGCGAACGGATATTTTCGCCGCGCCGTGCGTCTTTTCGATGGCGAAACATTAAGCACGACCGGCGCGGCGGGAAAACTTTCGCCGACCAAAGGCATCACGGTCGCTTCGGAAAATATGGTTTTTATCTGGGGGAATTTCAACACGACCGGAGTTACGAGCATTCCGAGCGGCGGCTCAACCTTGAATGACGGCGGGTTTGCCGGCGCGCAGGTTCCGTCGTCGATCGTCTGCGACGCGATTTTTCCGCTCTCGAAAACGTGGTTCGACGCTTCGAGCGCGCTTTACCCGGAAGGGAGCAACGATCCCCGAATTCTCAGCGGCGAAGCCTACCGAATGGCGGACGAAGGCGCTTCGACAACCGAAGGAACTGCCGTCAGAGCCGGAATTATCGCCGGCACGACGATTTCCGCTTTGACGCAAACACCGGGCAGAAACGCCGATGGTTTGCGTCGCAACGGCGGAATTGTCAATTATCCGCGTTTTCAGGAGATTTGGAATCTGAACGGCACTACAAAAACGTGGAGTTATACGGGTTCGTTCATTCCGCTTTTTCGTTCGACGCAGGCGCTTGCCAACTGGGAAAACGACACGTCGGTTATTTATATGCCGCCGCGCCGCAACTGGAGTTTTGACGGCACGTTTTTGACACCGAACAAACTCCCGCCCGGAACGCCGTTTTTTCAATATGTCCAATCAACCGGATTCCGCCAGAGTCTGCGGTAGATTTCAAATTTCAGATTCCAAATTCCAAATTAAAACAATCTGGAATCCGGAATTGAAATTCATAAAGGTATGAAAAATCAGAAAAGAAAAAACAATCAGAAAGGCTTCTCGATGATGGAATTAATCGTCGTGATGACGATAACTCTGATTATCCTCGCGGCAGTTTTTTCGTTGATGCGGAGTGCCATCACGACCGCCAACGCCAATTTCGAGATGACCACCGCGACGCAGGGACTGCGCAACGCGCAGGAATATATCACCCGCGATATTCTGGTCGCGGGCGACGGCTTGAAAGGCGTGGCAAATATCTGGCTTCCGACCGCATTTGTCGCCGATAATCTGACGGCGCGTTCGGCAAGCGCGATTGACCCGACAAATCAAGGCTTTCTCAATGTCGGAATGCTGATTTCCGACCATAACGTGCCGAACAACACGCCGATTCGTTATGCAAATCCGGCAATAAATGTTTTACCCATCACCGACCGACTGGCAATTTTAACCAAAGACGCGTCTTTTTCAGCGATAAATCTGGCGGCATCGGATGTCGGCGTCAACAGCGGGCAGATAAATATTCCGGTGGTGCGGATCGGCGATTTTTCAAACGGTGAAATTTATTTTATCTCGAACGGCGCGGCAGGAGTGTTCGGAACCGTCACCAACGTTAATGCCGGCACAGGAAAAATTACCTGGAACAATGGCGATACCTACGGCTTAAACCGAACCGGTTCGACCGGACCGCTCGCTTCCGTTACGAATAACGGAAGATACCGCACCATTTTGCAGAGAGTTCAGATCATCCAGTATTTCGTGGACGGCGAAAATCGTCTGGTGCGCCGCGTTTTCGGCGTTAAAAGTGGCGGGTTTATTGACAGCGTGGTTGCCGAGCATTTGGAATCTCTGAGTTTTCGTTATGTTCTGAGACCGGACGACGCGGCGACGATCCTGAGCCAGCCGAAAACACAGCTCGACATTGACGAGTCGGCGGCGGTTAGAACAATCGAGCTGAGTTTGCGGGTCAGAACCGCTTATCCGCTTCAGAACGGCAATTATGAAGAAGTTGCCGGAACAACGCAGGTCGGCGTTCGCAATATTCAGTTTACCGAGGCGATTGTGCCGCGTGATACACAGGGCAACACGGATTTACCGAATCCCGGACCGCCGCCCGTTATTACCCCGACACCGCCGCCGCCGCCGCCGCCGACACCCGTTCCGCCGGCAACCCCGACACCGGTTCCGACGGCAACTCCGATACCAACCGTTACGCCGACACCAACACCATCGGGAAGCCCGGCGGCAACTCCGATCCCGACACCGCGCCCGCCGACCCCGACCCCGACGCGCACCCCGACCCCGGTGCCGACCCCGACCCCGATACGAACTCCGACACCCGGAACCGGTGAAGGTTAAAGACAAAAAAGTCCGCGTTTATCATAAACGCGGACTTTTTATTTTTCTGTAAAAGTAGAATTATTCGGCGAGATAACCGCTCGGTACGGGAACGTCGCCCGGCAATCCGAAATTGACGATCAAAATGCCGTCGGTGCTTCGCTGGAGATACCAAACACCGTTGCGAAATATTCCCGGATCGGCTTTGCCGTCACCATCGTAATCTCCGGGGGCAGGCTTGTCGCCGGTTTGTCCGAACGGAATCGAATAGAAGCTGGAATCTTCGCTTCTTAAAATAAACCACTCGCCGGTTGATTCCCGCCAGATAGCAATGTCGGTCTTTCCGTCACCTGAATAGTCGCCCTGCACGGGCTTGTCCGAAGTTGTACCGAAAGTGGCGGTAACGACCCCGGCACTTGAACGATTAAGCCACCATTGCCCGTTTGAAGGACGGAAAATGGCAATATCGGCTTTACCGTCGCCATCGTAATCGCCCACGACCGGAAGATCGCCGGGTTGACCAAAAGTAACAATGTCGGTTCCGCCCGCTGATTTACTGATAAACCATTCGCCGGTTGACGGACGAAAGACCGCCGTATCGGTTTTGCCGTCTGCATCATAATCAGCCGGCGCGGGAATGTCGCCGGTTTGTCCGAACGGAACGGAGTAAAAACTTGAATTTTCGCTGCGCAGAATAAACCATTCGCCGGTTGACGGACGCCAAAAAGCAATATCGGTTTTGCCGTCGCCGGAGAAATCCGCCGGCACGATTTTGTCCGCAGAGTTACCGAATTGCACGGCGAACGTCTCGCTCGTCGAACTTCGATTAATCCACCATTCGCCCGCCGACGGGCGATAAATTGAAATGTCGCTTTTGCCGTCGCCGTCAAAATTGGCATTCGCCGTGTCCGAAAGCGAGGCTTTTGTCGTCGTGTAGATATAATCGCCCGAAATATTTCCGTCGCTGTTCGCGGCGTTTCCGGCGGCGTAAAAGCCGATTTTACCGACGCGTCTGGCGGGGGCAGTCCAGGTAAAAGTCCATTGATTAAAATCGAACTGCGCGGGAATTAACCCGTCAACCGTGTGCGCGATATACTGCCGGAAATTGTTACCGACAAAGCCTTTATCGAGCTGCATCCGCGACGGCATCTGAGCGGGCAGCGTATATTCGCCCGCCTTTCTGCCGAGCGAATCAACCGTCGTCATCTGAAACCCGTAGATCGTTGCGCCGACCTGCGAGGTGCGGACGGTTATCTGATACTGCTGGTTCGGCTTATAATTCACGGGAACGCCCGAAATCGTTACGCCGCCGGTGCCGCTGTTGACCGGAAAATCGCCGTGACACGCCGTGCAGTTCGCCTCTAAAGGCGCGCCCGAATGCGACGGTGTCGGACCCGAAGCCGACGCGGAAACCTTCTCGATTCTGGTTGAAAACATCTGAATGCCGAAAATAAACGCGGCGACGGCGAAAAGAACGCTCAATTTCGTAAAAAACATTTTACGCGAAACAACTTTCATTCTGGTTAACTCCTGTAAATGGAAAAGATTTGTCAAAATATTTGACGAAAGGGGAAAGGCGAAAGTCTAAGAAATTTGCCTGTTATTAAAAAATATTCTTTGCCGTGTCGAAAGTCAATAAAATAAAGGTCAAAAGTGAAAAAGTGAAAAGGTGAAAAAGTTTTGTTGATTTTATTCAATCAAACTTTTCCACTTTTCCACTTTTTCACTTTTTCACATTAAATATCCTGCCCGACAAAATACATTTGCGAATCGAATTCGATTTCGCCTTCCGACGGAATGATTTTTTCATAAGTTCCGTCCGGTTGGAGAAGCGAGGCATTGATGTTGTCCTGAAGATAAGCGGCGAGAATTTCTCCCTTTAAGTATTGTTTGAGCGCGGCATTTTTGATCGGCACGGCAGCTTCGACTCTTCGGTCGAGATTGCGGTGCATCCAGTCGGCACTGCCGATGTAGATTTCTTCCGCGCCGCCATTCATAAAATAGAAAACGCGGCTGTGTTCGAGAAATCGTCCAACGACGGAAACGACGCGGATGTTTTCGGAAAGTCCTTCGATGCCGGGTCGCAAAGTGCAGATTCCGCGAACGACCAAATCAATTTTCACGCCCGCCTGCGATGCGCGGTAAAGCTCGGCGATGATCTTATCGTCCGTCAGGCTGTTGATTTTAACGATGATGTGCGCGTCCTTGCCGTTTTGTTTGTTTTCGGCTTCGCGGCGAATCATTTCAAGCATTTTTTCCCGCAGATTTATCGGCGCAACCAGCAATTGACGAAATTCGTCCTGATACGAATAGCCGGTCAGAAAATTAAACAGATCGGTCGCGTCCGCGCCGATTTCCACGTCCGAAGTGAGTAATCCCAGATCGGTATAAATACGCGAAGTCGCCGGATTGTAATTGCCGGTGGCGAGGTGGACGTAGCGGCGCAGTTCGTCATTTTCATTTCGCACGACGAGCGTTACTTTCGAGTGCGTTTTCATTCCCTGCATTCCGTAAACAACGTGAACGCCTTCGGCTTCCAGATAACGCGCCCATTCGATATTGTTTTCTTCGTCGAACCGCGCCTTGAGTTCGACGAGCGCGGCGACCTGTTTGCCGTTGCGACTCGCTTTGACCAGCGATTTGATGACGGGTGAATCTTTGCCCGTGCGGTAAAGACAGATTTTGATCGCCAAAACGTCTTCGTCCTCGGCGGCGGCGTTGATAAAATCCGTGACCGTGCTGTAATTCGTATATGGGTGATGCAGCAGAACGTCGCGCTGTTTTAGGATGTCGAAGATATTTTCCTTGCGCTTGAGTGCGGCGGGAATCGAATAAGTTATCGGTTTATCTTTTAATTCGGGACGGTCGAGCGAGTAAAACCGCATCAGATCGGGCGTATTTATAAATCCTTCCGTCAGATAAACGTCGTGTTCCGTGAGCCCGATCGAACCCGCCAGATAATTGACCATTTCATCGGGCATCGAAGCCGCGACTTCCATCCGCACGGGAAAACTGAAGCGTTTCTGGAGATGCAGCTCGTGTTCGATGGTGTTGAGAATGTCGCCCGCTTCGTCCTCGCGGATTTCGATGTCGGCATCACGCGTGACGCGGAAAAGATACGGTTTGCCCGTCTGCATATTCGGGAAAAGATAACCGACGTTGGCGGCGACCAGTTCGCCTAAAAGCGCGAACCGCGACTCGCTTTCGTCAATCGGAATCAGCCGCGTAACATTGGCGGGAAGTTTGATGCGCGAAAATCGGCGGTTTGTAAAAAGATGCCCGAGCTTGTTGTTTTCGAAATCCTCTTCGGGTTCGACAGTCAAGCCGAGATTCAGACTGAGATTTGAAATGAAAGGGAATTTATGGCTGACATCAACGGCTTGCGGTGTCAGCACGGGAAATATCTTTCTATGAAAATAATCGTCGAGCCGTTTTTTTTCCGATTTGTTCAAATCCTGATAACCGTAAATTTTGATGCCGCGTTCGGCAAGCGCGGGCAGAATGTCATCATTCAAACAGCGCATCTGTTCGGCAAGCATCGGGCGCAGGCGTTCGCGGATTTCCCGAAGCTGTCCGGCAGGCGAAAGACCGTCGCGCGAAAGAAGGTTTACGCCTTCCGCGATCTGTTCCTTCAAACCCGACACGCGAATCATAAAAAATTCGTCGAGATTGGTCGAGAAAATCGCCAGAAATTTCAAGCGTTCGAGCAGCGGATTCGTTTCGTCGAGCGCTTCATTAAGCACCCGGCGGTTGAATTCGAGCCAACTCAATTCGCGGTTGAAAAACGGGTTTATTTCGGATTGTGATTCGGAAAAGTATTCGGTTTTTTCCTCTTTGACGGCTAGCGGAACAAATTCTCTGACAGTTTCAAGCATAACATTACCGGATAAGACGGAGCGGCTAATAGAATTTTATTAGCAAGCAGGGCGAAAGGCAATTTTTGCGATGTTAAATTTTTCGTCGGGAAATTGCCTGAATAAACTTTAACATAGAAAAAGGCTGACGATTAAGAAATTTAATCGTCAGCCTTTAAATTTTTAATTTCAGCCTTGCGGTCGGTTAAGATTACCCGAAACCGACCGCAATTGTAAAATTCCTACGGAATATAAGCTCTGGGAAGGGCTTTATCTGTGGAAATACCGAAATTCACCGTCGCTGCGCCCGATGTTGATCGAAGCAGCCACCACGCACCATTACGGTAAATCGCAAAGTCGTCCTTGCCGTCGCCGTCATAATCGCCCGGAACCGGAACGTCGCCCGCTGTTCCCCAATTGGTGAACACCGCCGCGCCGCCGGTACTCGGTTGATAAATCCATTGACCGGTTGACGGACGGAAGACGGCAATATCGTCTTTGTTGTCGCCGTCGTAGTCAGCCGGAACAAGAATGTCGCCTGCCGATCCGAACGCAATATTGACCGAACCGCCGCCCGAAAGCTGGCTGATCCAGGTGCCGGCACGATAAACGGTCAAGTCGCCTTTGCCGTCGCCGTCCCAGTCAGCGCCGACCGGAACATCGCCCGACTGACCGAAGACGGTAAATGTTGCGCCGCCGCCGCTCTTCAGGATATACCAGGTATTATCCGAAGGACGGAAGACAGCTACATCTGCTTTATTATCGCCGTCGTAGTCACGGATCACCGGAATGTCACCGGCAATACCCCAAGATACGCCTGAAACGGTAAATCCGTTGCTGTTCAGAATGTAGAAGTCGGGTTGCGAACTGTCGGCATTCGCACGGAAGACCGCCAGATCGGCTTTGCCGTCGCCGTCAAAGTCGCCCGGTGTCAGAACGTCGGTTGAAATGCCCCAATTGATAACACCGAATCCGGCAGTTGATTGGTTCAGATACCAGTTGCCTTCCGACGGACGGAAGACCGAGAGATCGGTTCTGCCGTCGCCATCAAAGTCGGCGCGTGATCGAACCGAACTCGGACCGATCGAGCAAGCATAGTCGTTAGCCTCGAAGGTCAACGTCCAGCCGCCGCTAATCACGCCCGGATCCGATCCGGCATCGTCAACGCCGTAAAGCGACCAATTTCCGTTCATTGCCGCGCCGTCGGTTCCAAAGACGGAAGCGAATGTCGCCGAACCGCCCGGAGCCGCGTTTTCATACGGAGCCGCCGGAGCCGGAGACACAAACGGATCGTTCGCGCCAACGTTTGACGGTCTGTATTCACCGCCGTCCGCAATTACGCCTGCATTTGTGCCGGGCAGTAAAGCAGCTGCCGTGTCCGTGATCGAGAAAGTAATCGGCGGAAGCAGTTCGGTCGAGTTGTTGCCATTGTCAGACATAAAGATGAACTTCTGACCGCCTGGTCCGACAAGAAGGAAATCCATGTCGTTATACCATTCGTGTCTGAAGCCGTTAAGTCTAAGTCTGATGTTCTTTTGTCCCGTCAGCCCCGTAACATTAATTATTGACGGATATGGCGACGACGGTCCCGAAGTTGTTGTCGGCTGTCCGGCTGGCAAGTCTATTTGTGTCGAGTTCGTGAAAGAAACCGGTGCGCCGCCGACCGGCACGCCGAGACGGAACGTATGCGTCCGCGGATTCAATGCGCCGAGATCGCTGGTTCCGGTAATCGTAATTGTATGGAGACTGCCGCAAACGGCGTTTGCCGGAACGGTATAGCTGATCTGACGGGTAACGGTTGCGCCGTCGGCGATGTTGCCGTAACCGGTAGTGCCGCCGCCGGTAATGCTGCCGTTCACATTGTTGATCGTGCCGCTGCCCGAGTTATTGGTGATCGGAACGGTGACGGAAATAACTTCGCCCGGTTCGGGGAAGCCGTCGTTATCGCCCGTCGAATCACTCACCGTAATCGGAGCTGTGATGATCGCGTTCGGAACGTCGAACGCTTCCGTTACGACGGTGTTGTTGGCACCGGTTCCGGCATTGTTGACAACCGCGCTAAAGCCCATTCCGCGAACACGGAAACCCTCACGAACGTCGCCTACGTCAGCCGAAGCTGCAGGAGCAACCGGCAATGCTGCCGCCGCTGCGATAATCGCATCGCGTTCCTGCAGCAATGTCGGACCCAAAGGTGCGAGCTTCATCCCGTCGGTTACAACTTGCAGAACTCGGGTTGTTCCCGCCGTGAAACCAAGCCGTTGAACCATACGATTACGAACTTCCCACAAAGCCGATGACCAAATTTCACCGATGTTGTGAACCTGGTCGCAGGTTGCCGAACCGACCGGACCGCGCGGGAATGCGCTGTTTGGCGGCGGATTGGCTGTGCTTGTTCCGATAAGCGTGTTGCAATTGGAGTTTATATATTGGAAAGTAAATGGATTATGCGGTTTTCCGTTTGCGCCAAGGAAAGTGATCGGCGCGCGCGGGAAACGGCGAATGCCGTAATAATAGTTTGCGCTAAATGGCGGAGTTATACCCGATATTTGGAATGTTGCATAACCGCCCGTCGTGTAAATTCCGTTAATCGGGTCGGTCGGTTCGGCAAGCATCGTGTATGCATACCAATCCGACCAGCCTTCGCCCATTCCGCGCGCCATATTGGTCGAAAGACCCGACGCATTGCCGTGCAGGCGGTTTGAAAGTCCGTGCGTTACTTCGTGAATCAGAATTTCGCCATCAGGCGTTCCGTCATAATCGGGAGTCGGTCCCGTCCAGAGAAACATCTGCATACGCGGACGTGTGCCGTCTGCCTGAGTTGACATGTTAGCGTTATTGCTTCCCGATGAATCCTGACCTTCAGCTCGCAGACGGTCGTTACCAACGCCTTGTCCGCTAAAGTTTGTCGTTTGGAAGTTACGCGCCGCTTCGGTAAATCCGAGCTGATACATTGTATCGTGAAAGCGGTTCATAATGTAGAACATCTGGATAACCGCGCCGCGTTGGGCTTGCGGGGTCAGCGGGTCGTCGCCCGGCGTAGGATTTCCCGGCGGCGGGTTCCAGGTCGAAGTAAAGACACGGCATCCGGCTCCCGGACAACCTGTGTCGCCGGGTTGCGGAGCGTCAACACCGTCGGGCGCAACGCGGTCAATACCGGCTTCGACGGCATTACCGTCGGTCACGTTTGCGCCGTCGGTAATCCAGCCGTTGTTGTTGAATGTATTCGGTCCTTCGTTACCAATTAAGGTTACGTTGGTTCTCGTGCCAAGCACTCCTTGCGTGCCGGTTGTCGGGTCAACCGGTCCCGGTGATAACGGAGCCGGACTGTCCGCGCCCTGCATATAAGCATTCGTATTGTTATATACGTTGTAAGTCGCCGATGTGGTCTGGTCTTCGGTCGTATTCTTACGCCAGAGCATCGTGCCGGTTTCGGCATCAACGATGATGTAATAAGCATTGACAGGCTGCCAGATCAAAACTCTCCACGCCGGCACGGCAACGCCGGGTTCGGTCGGGAAATACATTTTCTCAGCCGTGGTCGCCGAATCACCTTCACCGAAAACGACTTTCAAATCAGTCGAAGCCGCGTCATTGCGCGTCGTGTCGGCTGATTTAACTTCATAATTGATATAACGCGCCGCCGCACGCACGGCATCAACCGGATTGCGGAAATCGGTCGAGAGTGAGCCGTAATCCAAGCCCGGCGCGAGGTTGTTGATGACGCGGATAATCCGACCGTCTTTGGTGAAACCCGCCTTTACTTCGCCGCGAAACACGGGAACATCGTTGATAAACTGTTCGAGATGCGCGAACGACAGATTGCCGTTCGGATTCGTGTAATCAGCCGTTACGACCAAAGCCTCAGCTTGAGCATCCGAAACGCCGATCAGGGAATTGTTTTCCTTGACGAAATTGCGGAGAATTTCCGAACGCTTTAATGACGAAGGCTGGCTCAGCCATTCGATGTTATTCTTGAAAACGTCGGGAGTCATAACTTCCGGCGTTCTAATATCTGCATTATATTCAACCTTTGCGGTTGGAAAACGCGATTTGAATTGTTCCTCACCGCGGACAAAGTCGGCGCGGATGTCGGCAACAAATGCCGCATCTTTACCGACTGTTTGACGATTTTTGGCAAAAAACTCAGCGACTGCCTCGCTTTTTTCATTTTCGCGGATATCGTAGTTTTCTAATCCTTCTTCATGGCTCGAAGTCTGTTGGAAAAGTCCTTTTTTGACTTGTTTGCCGCCTGCCAATGAGCTGAATTGACCCGGCAAGATAAACAATGCCGCCATCAATCCGAAAATACCTAAACATAGCAGAAGTCTCCGACGATCTTCCGCCTTCCAATTTCTTTGCATTTAAAAGCCCTCCTCAAAGCTAAAAACGGGTAAATTACTACTTATCGGGAAGTAGTCTAATGAATTTATAACCTTAAAAATAAGGACGAAGAATAGATTTCCGATAACAAAAAATAATTAGTAAACAAAAAAATTCTATGCGGAAGTTTCATAAAAGCAGTAAATTTTGTATAACAGCAGGCACAATTCGACACGGATATGATTATTTATAAAAAGAACTCAAATAGAAAAGCACAATGCTGCGGATAAACATCTTGACGTTAGCAACTATTTTTAGCAGAAAACAGGCTTACAGTCAATCAGTTGTCGGTTAAAAACAGCTGTCTGTTAAAAAATATTTTTCATTTTGGTTTTTCGGCTTCCGGAAATTTGATCGGGCGACCGCAATTAGAAAAAAAGGGGCTTTTCCAAATTAATGGAAAAGCCCCTTTCAAAATAAAAACGAGAAACCCGTTTCTGTTTAGTTTTTCGCTTTACGGAATATAGCGAGTCGGAATAGCCGTATCGGTAGCGAGTCCGAATCCGACCGAAGTAACGCCGTTTGACGATTGATTGAGCCACCAGACACCGTTTCTGTAAATTGCCTGATCGTCTTTACCGTCGCCGTCGTAATCACCCGGAACAGGAGTATCCGTCGAAATTCCGAAGTTGATGAAATCAACCGCGCCGTTCGATGAGCGCAGAATATACCATTTGCCTTCCGATGGACGATAAACCGCGATGTCTTCTTTATTATCGCCGTCAAAGTCCGCCGGAACGGGTTTATCCGTCGAGTTCCCGAAGTTGGTGACGCTGACGCCGCCCGTGCTTCGCGCGATCCACCACGCGCCGTTCCGATAGATGGCGATGTCGGTTTTGCCGTCGCCGTCATAATCGGCTCTGACCGGAATATCGCCGCTTGCGCCAAACTCCAGAATGGACGTTCCGCCGCCGCTGTTGGCGATATACCAGACATTATTTGACGGTCGGAAAACCGCCAGATCGGTTTTGCCGTCGCCGTCGAAATCGCCCTGCACGGGAATATCGCCGGATGTGCCGAAAACAGGCGCACTATAGCCGCCGTCGGACGTTCGCAGGATGAACCATTGACCGGTTGACGGGCGGAAGATTGCCAGATCGGCTTTGCCGTCGCCGTCATAATCGCCCGGAACGAGCAGATCGGACGACAAGCCCCAGTTGGCGACGATAAATCCGTCAGTCGAACGGTTCAGATACCAGTTGCCTTCCGACGGACGGAAGACCGAGAGATCGGTTTTGCCGTCGCCGTCAAAGTCGGCGCGTGATCTGACCGCTGTCGGATTAAACGAACAGGCATAATTTCCATTAACTCTGATCGTATCAACATACCAGCCCGGGTTCGGTCCTTGTCCGACCGTGTTGTCGTCCGCGCCAAAACGCCATCTGAGCTGAACGTTTTGACCTGCCGCCGATGCCGGAAGCTGAACGGTTGTCGTGACATAGCCGTTTGAATTGCCGTTCCACGAATTGCGGTTCGCCAAAGGATTGTTCGTTCCCGCGCCCAACACGCCGTTGTAGCCGTTCCCGATAAAACGCCCGCCCGCTGTGATGATGTCCTGATAAACGCCGCCATTGACGCTGATCTCAAGCACGCCGCCGTCCCAGCCGGCTTCCGTATCAAAACGGTTGCGGAAGGAAACGGTTGCTGCCGAAGCGGTGATCGCAATCGAAGGCGATGTCAGATCCGTGCCGCCGCCGACCGTTGCCGGGTTAAGGGCGAATGCCGAATTCGGCGCGGTATCGGGATTAAGCGATGAATTGACGAACGGTATTCCGTTGCTGACCGACACCGCCGTCCAACCTGCCGGGAATGCCGGAGCAACCGCGCCGTCGAAGTTTTCGGTCGTCGTCGTGATCGGAACGCCGATAATGATGACGCGGGTAAAGCTCGTCGCGCCCAAACTACTGTTGACGTTGATGGTCAGCGTAATCGCGCTGCCGCACGGCGTATTTGCCGGAACGGTATAGCTGATGCCCTGCGAAACGGTCTGTCCGTTGGCGATCGTGCCGTAGTTTGCCGAACTGCCGCCGACAATCTGCACGGTCGTGTTGGCTGCGTCGTTACCCGTGTTATTGGTCAGCGGGACACTGATCAAAACGGTTTCGCCCGGTTCGGGGAATCCGTCGTTATCGCCCGTCGAATCGCTGATCGTTAAATTCTGGTTTTGGACTAAATTCGGCAGATCGAAAGCTTCAGTCACGCGGGCATTGCCGGTGCCGGTGCCGACGGCATTGACAACCGCGCCGAAGCCCATCCCGCGAATCGCAAAACCTGCCCATGTGTCGGCAACATCAGCCGCCGCTTGCGGTGCGGCGGAACTTGCCTGTGCCGCCGCGATAATCGCGTCGCGTTCCTGCAGGAATGTCGGACCCAAAGGCGCGAGCTTCATCCCGTCGGTCACTAACTGTAACGCTTTGCGGTTGCCGATTTCCCAGCCGAGGCGCGTAACGAATTTGGCGCGAACTTCCCAAAGCGCGCTGCTCCAAACTTCACCCGCGTTGTGAACCTGGTCAGCCGTTCCGACAAAACGCGGCGCAAAAGCTCCGTCGTTCAGGTTTTGCTGGGTGCCGTCAATATCGGCAAAGGTCAGCGGATTATGCGGACGATTGTTCGGTCCGCCGGTAAATGCCATCACCGCTTTCGGAAAGCGGCGAATCGCGTAATAGTAATTGTTTACGCCCGCGCCCGAAAGATATGTGTCGTAGCTTCCGGTCGTGTAAATGCCATTGATCGGGTCTGACGGTTCGCTCAATAAAGCGTGAGCGTACCAATCCGACCAGCCTTCGCCCATACCGCGCGACATATTTAACGAAAGACCCGACGAATTGCCGTGCAGACGGTTTGAAAGCCCGTGCCCGAGTTCGTGAATTACCACGTCCGCGTCTAAATTACCGTCAATATCGGGATTCGGAGCAGTCCAGATATACATCTGCATCCTTCCGCGAACGCCGTCCGCGCCGGACGAAAAGTTGGCATTGTTGGTGCCGGAAGAATCCTGTCCTTCGGCGCGAACACGATCGTTGCCGAGTCCGCCGCGACCGAAGTTGTCATGCTGGTAGTTGCGCGCCTGTTCGGTGAACCCGAGCCGGTAAAGCTCGTCGTGAAACCAGTTCGTAATATAAAAAAGCTGCGTCACTGTGCCTTGCTGAAAAGCGCTGCCCGGATAAGTTTGCGGAACGGCGACCGGCGCTTCGCCCGTGTTGTTATTCGGGTTCAGCGGATTATAAGTGTAAATAAACGAGCGACCGGCGTTGATCGCTTCGCTGTTTAAGTCAACGCCGTCCACGCCGTCGCGGTCGAGTCCGGCTTGCACGGCGTTGCCGTCCGTGCGGTCGCCGCCATCGGTGATCCAGCCGTTGTTGTTAAACGTGTAAGGCGCTTCGTTGCCGATGCGCGTAATATTCGTGCGCGAGATCGCCGCGCCCTGCGTGCCGTTCGGCGAAATCGGTCCCGGAGTCATCGGAAACGGATTGTCGGCGACATTGATCATCGCGTTCGGATTGGCATAGACGTTGTAAGTTGCCGATGTCGTCTGGTCTTCCGTGATGTTTTTGCGCCAGAGCATCGTGCCGGTTTCGGCATCAACGATGATGTAATAAGCATTGACGGGCTGCCAGATCAAAACTCTCCACGCCGGCACGGCAACACCGGGTTCGGTCGGGAAATACATTTTCTCAGCCGTGGTCGCCGAATCGCCCGTGCCGAAAGTTGTTTTCAGATTGTCGGAAGCCGCGTCGTTTTGTCGCAGGTCCAGTTTGCCAGAATCGAGATTGATGTAGCCGGCAGCCGCTCTAACCGCGTCGAGCGAGCTTCGGAAATCGTTTGAAAGCGAGCCGTAATCCAAGCCCGGCGCGAGGTTGTTGATGACGCGGATCATTTCGCCCGATTTGGTGAAACCCGCCTTTACTTCGCCGCGAAACACGGGAACATCGTTGATAAACTGTTCGAGATGCGCGAACGACAGATTGCCGTCGGGGTTCGTGTAGTCAGCCGTTACTTTTAACGAATCAGCCTGACCGTCCGAAACGCCGATCAGGGAATTGTTTTCCTTGACGAAATTGCGGAGAATGTCCGGGCGTTTCGCGCCGGAATTGCCCGTCAAAAACGCGCGTCCCTGTTTGACGTCGGGCGCGATGACTTCGGGCGTGCGGATGTCCAGGTTGTATTCGACCTTGAGGGTCGGAACTTTCGAGCGCAAAACACTTTCGCCCGAAACGAATTCGCTGCGGATGTCGGCGACCAGATCAGCGCCTTTGCCCTGCGCCTGCCGGAATCCGGCAATTTTTTCGACCGCCGATTTGTCGGCGCGAATGTCGTAGTTTTCTAAACCTTCCTCGTGGCTTTCGGTTTTTTGAGAAAGTCCTTTTTTGACTTGTTTACCGCCTGCCGATGAACTGAATTGATAAGGCACGATCACGAGTGCCGCCATCAATCCTAATATAACTGTACACAGCAGAATCGGATTACGACCTTCTGCCTTTGATTTTTCCTGCATTAAATAAGCCTCCTAAAAGCTTGGGGTTAAATGGTTGCTACCAAAGTAGATTTATGGATGTATTACCTTAAAAATAAGGACGAATTTAATTATTAGACCTCTATCTTCTTTAGCGTTTTCGACTGCTTAAAAGCTCAAAATAAATTTCACGGAATTCTTACTGCGAATCCGAGAAAGAACACAAAATATTTGCTACGATTATAAAACAGGGTATCTATCAATAAAGGGGCTTTCGTTGATAAATTGAATGAATTATTAATGTTTGCAAGAAAGCCTCTTTGCTGTCAACAGAAAACCGTTCAAAAACGCCAAATTCAGGAAAAAATATACAAAGTGGAAGAAATTTTCGGTAACGGCGGACTCATCGCCAAACATCACAAAGAATATGAACATCGCGCCGGTCAGATAAAAATGGCAGAAGCCGTGCTTCGTGCGTTTGAAGAAAAGAAACACTTAATCGTCGAAGCCGGCACCGGCACGGGCAAAACGCTTGCCTATCTCGTTCCGGCAATCGCCGCCGCGCTCGCCACCAAAAAGCGCGTCATCATTTCAACGGGAACAAAAAATTTGCAGGAACAATTGATGGAAAAAGACATCCCGTTTCTGCAAAAGGTAATGCCCAAAAAATTTACCGCCGCGTATATGAAAGGACGCTCGAATTACGCTTGCCTGTATAAGATCAAAAAGGCTGAAAACCAGCCGATTCTCGAAGGTTTGGACGAGATGGATTATTTCGACGAAGTCCGTCACTGGTCGCGTGAGACGGAAACCGGCGACCGCGCCGAGCTTGTCAATCTGCCCGAAAATATTTCCTTCTGGTCGCGCATCAACGCCAAATCGGAAACCTGTCTGGGGCAGAAATGTCCCGATTTCGAGCCGTGTTTTATCACGCGGATGCGCCAAAAAGCCGACGAAGCCGACATTGTTATTGTCAATCATCATCTGTTTTTCGCCGATTTAAACGTGCGCGGCAATCAATACGGCAAAGTTTTGCCCGATTACGGCGCGGTGATTTTCGACGAAGCGCATCTGATCGAAGACATCGCCGCCGATTATTTCGGCTTTCAGGTTTCGAGTTTTCAACTCGACGAACTCGTCCGCGATGCCGACAGCCTGCCGATCACCGACGCGGTCGCGACGCGCGATCTGACGAAACTCGGCGCGAAGATCATCGGTCTGGCGGATCAATTCTGGGTTCGTTTTACGCAGACGCGCGGGCAGGACGGCAGATTTCCGCTCGTGCCGAACGCTTTTGCCGAAAAGAATCACAAAGGCGAGGTCGAAGCGACGCCGCTCGGCGAAGCATATCTTGCGCTCGATAACGCGCTCGAAAGATTGGAAACGTCGGTTGACGTTCACGCCGAAGATTTGACCGAAGCCGAAAGTTTATTGAAACGCGTCCGCCAAACGCGATTTGATCTGGATTTTGTCTGCACTCAAGCCGAGAAAAATTACGTTTACTGGCTTGAGAAACGCGGGCGCGGAATGTTTCTGCGCGCTTCGCCGATTGATGTTTCCGCGCTTTTGCAGGAAAAACTTTTTGAAAAGACCGAAACCGTCGTCTTGACGAGCGCGACGCTTTCGGCGAACGGCAAATTCAATTTCATCAAAAATCGTCTCGGACTCGAAGAAGAAAAAACCGAAACGCTGCTCGCGCCGTCCGCCTTCAATTACGAAAAACAGGCGATCATTTACATCCCGAAAGCGATGCCCGACCCGCGCGCGCCGGAATACAATCAAATGGCTGCCGCCGAGATCGTCAAAATTCTCGGCATTTCCCAGGGACACGCATTCGTTCTCTGCACGAGCAATTTTTCGATGAACACGCTTTTCGAACTCGTCTCGATGCGCGTCAATTACCCGTGCCTCGTGCAGGGTTCGATGTCGAAAGCCGGACTGCTCGACCGTTTTCGCAAAACCTCGAACGCCGTTCTGTTTGCGACTTCCAGCTTCTGGCAAGGCGTTGACGTGCGCGGCGAACAGCTTTCGTGCGTTATCATTGACAAACTCCCGTTCGCCGTCCCGTCCGATCCGGTCGTCGCCGCCCGAACAAGATTTATTGACGACAACGGCGGTAAATCGTTTTTCGATTACTCGGTTCCGCAAGCCGTCATCACCTTAAAACAGGGAATCGGACGTTTAATTCGCAGCAAAACCGACAAAGGCGTGATCGCTCTTTTAGATACGAGATTACGCACAAAATCCTACGGCAGAGATTTTCTGAACTCTTTACCGCGAATGAGAATTACGTCAGAATTAAAAGACGTGGCGCAGATTTTTGATGGAGACGAAAAAAATGCAAGCAGTTTTAGATGAAATCGTTGAAAAAGTTCCGGCATTAACGAGCGAAGAAAGGCGCGAGCTGATTCAGCTTTTGCAGGAAGAGGAAAAAAAAGCTGAACAAACGGGCGGGAAAAATCCGAGTCCGAATATCGAATGGCTCAAGGCGCATCGCGGTGAGTATGCCGGGAATTATGTGGCTTTGTATGAGGGCGAATTGATCGCTTTTGGAAAAACCATCAAAGAAGCAGATACCAAAGCAAAAGCAAAAGGATATAAAAAAACGCTTTTACATTATATTCCGGCAAAAGGTGAAATTGTCTGGGGCGGTTGGTAATATGTCGCATACGCTCGAATTTGAAAGGCTTGTCCGTTACGATCCCGGCGAAAGCGGAATTACGGTCAATATAGAATTACGTTTGGGAGAAGATTCCCAAACGTTCAAGGCTAAAATTGATACAGGCTCGACATATTGTATTTTCAACAGAAGTTACGGCGAAAAATTAGGAATTGAGATTGAAAACGGATTGCCTGAAACCATCAGCACGGCAACCGGTTTATTTAAAGCCTTCGGACATCAAATTACTTTGCTGTTTGAGGATTATGAATTGGATGCGACCGTTTATTTTGCGGAGGACGAAAATTTTGACCGCCGCGTTCTCGGCAGACACGGCTTTCTCGACCGCCTTATAATTGGAATTAACGATTACGACGGCAAAATTTATCTGAGCCGCTACGAGAGCGAATAACTTACTGAATTTCCTCAATTCCAAAGTAAACAGAAAGTCGGTTACTTGAAGATTATCTTGAAATTCTGCAATTGTTCGGTCGTGCCGAGAATGTTGAGTTGGCTGCCTTTCGGCAGAACGGTTTCGGGCGGCGGGTTGGCGATGGTTTTCTCGCCGTCTTGAATTGCCAGCACGACCATTCCCGTCAGTGCGCCGATGCGGCTGTCGGCGAGGGTTTTACGCGCCAGTTTTTCGGGCAGTTTGATGGTGAAAAATTCGACGCCTTCGCCCATAATGACCGGCTCGCGTCCTTGCAACAGAGAGATGATCCATTCCGCGCCGAGCGGCGCATAGCTTAAGACGAAATCTGCGCCGGCGCGGTGAATTGCTTCGAGATTGCGTGAATGCGTGATGCGGCTGACGATGCGGATGTCGGGTTTGAGCCGCCGGCAGTAGATCGAAAGATAGATATTAACCTCGTCTTTATTGGTCGAGAGAATGACGAGCGGAACTTCTTTCAAACCGGCGCGAAACAGATTTTCGCAGTCGGCGGCGTCGCCGATCACCAGCCGGTCGGGAATGTCGCCGATCACTTCGCGCATTTCCTTTTTCTGCTCGACCATAAAAACCTGCAGATTTTTCTTCTTCAAAGCGATGCCCGCCGAACGTCCGACCTTTCCGCCGCCGAGAATCAAAACGGCGTTCGCGGGCGGCGGCGCGTCAACTTTGAGCATTTCTTCGAGCTTTTCGATCTGCTCGCGTGTGCCGACCGCGACCGGAACGCTGAAATCGGAAAGAATCCTGTCGGGTTCGGCGAGAAGAAGATTTCCGCGTTCCCAAACTCCGATGATATTGACTCCGGTTTGTTCACGAATCTGCGTTTCGCGGATTTTCGCACCGCTGACCGGCGTGTCGTGAACGGTAAATTCGACGACCAGCCATTCGCCGAATCTGCCGATGACGTTGGTGCGCCGGTCGCCGATGCTGATGCGGTTGGCGAGATGTTCGCCCAGAATTCGCTTGAGCGGCAGAACGTGCGTTGCGCCGCTCAGTTCGAGAATGTCAATCGAATCAATGGATTCGGCGATTGCCGCAATCGGCACGTCGGGCGCGGCTTCTCTGACCGTCAGCGTAATGTTCGTGTTGGTCGTGTCTTCGGCGTTGGCAAAAACGAGCCGTGCTTTTTTGACGGCGAGGCGTTCATACGTCTTGCGGCTGTCAACAAAACCGTGAATGACCGAAACGCCGCTTTGATAAAGCTGAGCGGCGGCGGCGGCATCCTGTTCGATGACGAAATAGGGAATTTGATTTTGATTGAGACGTTTGATCAAACTCGGCGCAATCGAATCGTAATGGCAGATTATGACGTGACCTTCGGTTTCGGGCGGAGCTTCGCGCGGCGACTGCGTATGAATTTGCGCCTCGATCCACGGCGCGTAAAAAAATCGGATAAACGCAAACGGCAGCATTATCAAAAGCAAAACGATGCCCGACATCAAAACCACGATACTGAAAAGCCGTCCGAGATCGCTCTCGAACGTGATGTCGCCGAAACCGAGCGTACTCATCACCGTCAAAGTCCAGTAAACACCGGTGATCCACGAATAATCGCGCCCCTCATACGCCATCAGAAAATGAAAGAGAATCGAAAAAACGGCGATGATCAAAAGCAGGTAAAAAAGATATTTGGCGAGAGCTTTAATGTTTTGACGGGTTTGATTTTGGCTGAGGAAATAAGTTATTTGGGTTGCCAGAAATTTCATTGCACGCGACGGTTTTGTTTTTAATGATGCCGAATTACATTAAATCATATATCATTGTGCCGAAAAATATTCAAAGAAAGATGCTTTTTGCGCCCGATGAAAAAATTGTCGCCGTTTTTTTGAAAGACCGAATTCTCAAAGCATTCTTTGAATCGCGCCTTTTTCCGCACTATACTTGTTTAAAGGTAATGGACACTCAGTTAATAATTACTTTCGCAATTCTCGTCATCGCTTTAATTCTCTTTCTGACCGAAAAATTGCCCGCTGATCTGGTCGCGCTGCTGGTCGCGGTCGCGCTCGGTGTGACCGGAGTTTTAACGCCGCAGGAAACTTTTTCGGGTTTCAGCCGAACCGCCGTGATTACGATTATGGCGATCTTCATTTTGACCGAATCCCTGCAAAGGACGGGCGTTGCCGAACAGGTCGGGAATATTCTGCAAAAGGTCGGCGGCGGAAGCGAGCTGCGTCTGGTCGTTGCCGTGATGGTTTCGGGCGCGTTTATGTCGCTGTTTATGAATAATATCGCGGCGGCGGCGGTTTTGCTTCCGGCGGCTTCGGGCGCGGCGAAAAAAGCCGGTGTCAATACTTCGCGGCTTTTGATGCCGCTTGCTTTCGGGACGATTCTCGGCGGAATGGCAACGCTTCTGACGACCTCGAACATCGTCGTTAATTCCATTCTTTACGACAACAATATCGCGGGCTTCAGCCTTTACGATTTTGCGCCGGTCGGGATTCCTTTAACTATCGCGGGCATTTTATACGTCGCGTTCATCGGGCTTAAAAAACTTCCGGGCGAATCGCCGATAGAGCGGACGCTCGCGCCGGACAAACAGGAACAGGACGATTTGATCGCCGCGTATCACCTCGGCGAAAACCTGTTTCGCGCGGGCGTTCCCGAAAAATCATCGCTGATTGACAAACCGCTTTCCGAAAGCCATCTGCGCGAAGATTTCGGCGTCAGCGTCGTTGCCATCGAACGCAAGGACAAAAAACTGTTTGCGCTGTCGCCCGAAACGGAGATTAAATACGGCGACATTTTGGTTTTAGAAGGCGACGAGGAAGATTTCCGCCGCCGCGACGTGCAGCCGTTTATGAATTATCTGCCCGCTTCGGAATGGCACGAAAGCGATCTCGAATCACGCGCCGTCGAAGTCGTCGAAGCGATGCTCACGCCGCGCTCGCGTCTGATCGGTGAAACTCTGCGCTCGTCGCATTTCCGGGAAAAATACGGAATGTCGGTGCTGGCGATCTGGCGCGGCGAAAACGAAATTATCGCCGATCTAGCCGATATTCCGCTCAATTTCGGGGACGCGCTTCTCTTGCAGGGAACACGCGACAAGCTCGCTGTTTTGTCCGACGATGCCGATTTGATTCTGCTGATGTCAAGCGAAGAAACCGCGATTACCGTTCCGAACAAAGGTCGCGCCGCGCTGATGATTTTCATCGCCACGCTCGTTTTAGC
>JALHNX010000076.1 GCA_022843305.1 Pyrinomonadaceae bacterium
TTTAACAAAACCCCAAAAACTCGATTTGACAATAATTTTTTCATTCCCGGTTTCCTCCCAACTGCTCGCGATTCCGATTTTTTATTCGCGGCGCGGTTTATGCAAAGGGTATTCGCAAGGCTGATGCCAAACGCGAAAGCCGCTGATTTTTAACGACGAAATACCGATGAAATCAAGTAATTACCGGGGAAATAAAAGACTTTATGTTTTTTGAGAAACGGGTGAGAAGATTTAGAATGAACGGTGAAGCGTGGCGAAATTCTACAACGGTGAGATGTTGCGCCACATCCGGGAATTTAACCGAATGAGCATCAACACGAAATTAGTATTGTTGCTGACGCTGACGGTCGGCGCGGTGATGCTGGCTGCAAGTTTTTTATCGCTGCGGCAGCGCGAAGCCGCGCTCGAATCGGCTTTGCGCGACGAACTGCAGGCACACGCCGTCACGCTCTCTATCGCGCTCGAAGAAAATTACCGGAACGGGCGGATTAATGAAGCGCAAATTTTGATTGACCGCCTGCGCGAAAACAGCCGCGTTTACGGAATTTTGCTGTTTGACGAAAACGGCGACTTGCGCTCGCTCTCACAGCCAGCAACGATTGATGAATTTCGCCAGCCGCCGGAACTCCGCGAAGTTTTGCGAACGGGCGAGCCGATCGAGTTTGTCCGCGCCGTCGAACGGCAAAAGTTTTTGTCAATCATTTTGCCGCTCAAACTTCCAGCGGAAAAACGCGGCGCGGTCGAAATCGTCAAACCGCTCGCGCTGATCGAGACGGACATCGCGGCGGCGCGCGTTCGCTGGCTGGCAACGACTCTCCTTCTGCTGGCGACGATTTTTCTCGTCGTTTACATCGTGCTGCGCCGCAGCCTGTCGCGCCCGATTCTGGCACTGCTCGACGGCGCGCGAGCCTTGGGCGAGGGGAATTTGTCGCACCGCGTTCGGGTCGGGACGACCGGCGACGAACTCGGGCAGCTTGCCGCTGAATTCAACCGGATGGCGGATAATCTGGCGGAAAAGCGTCGCGCCGCCGAAATCGAAGCCGAAAACCGTCTGAATCTCGAAAAGCAGCTGCGCCACAGCGAGCGGCTCGCGTCCGTCGGGCGGCTTGCCGCCGGAATCGCGCATGAACTCGGCGCACCGCTTAACGTGATTGATGCGCGGGCGGAACAATTGATTGAAAACGGGGACGCGCCGCGCGAAAAGCAAATCAAAAATCTGACGATTATTCGCACACAATCGGCGCGCATCACGCACATCGTCCGCCAGCTTTTAAATCTGGCGCGCCCGTATAATCTGCGGTTTGAGCGGCTTGAAATCGCCGGTTTGATAAAATCCGCGCTCGAAGAATTTGAAGCGGCGGAGAATTTGAAAATCGAATTTGCCGTCAAAGACGATTCGATAATTTCGGGCGACGCGGATTATTTGCGGCAGGTTTTCGTCAACGTTCTCCGCAACGCCGCGCAGGCGATGAACAATGCGGGAACTTTGAAAATCGATATTTTCGAAACCTCGCGCGACGAAAAAACTTGCGCCGCCGTCGTCGTTTCCGATTCAGGCAAAGGCATCGCGCCGGAAGACCTCGAAAAAATATTTGACCCGTTCTACACGACCAAAGACATCGGACAAGGAACCGGCTTGGGATTAGCCGTCTCGCGCCGGATAATCGAAGAACACGGCGGCGCAATCGAAGCCGCCAACAATACGTGCGGCGGCGCGAGATTTACAGTTTATTTACCGACGAACAAAAAATGATGAACGAACGAATTTTGATTGTTGAAGACGACGCGGATATGCGCGAGCTTTTGGAAGAAGTTTTATTCGATGCCGGTTTTGAAACCGTTCTGGCGGCAAACGGACGTTTCGCGCTGGCGCATGTTGAAAGCGAGCAGGAACAAATTGATTTAGTCGTCACGGACGTGCAGATGCCCGAACTCAAAGGCGACGAGCTGCTCGGCAAAATTCGACAAACACGCAGCGACGCGCCGGTCATAATTATTACGGCTTTCGGCTCGGTTGAAAACGCCGTCGAGATGGTGAAAAAAGGCGCGTATTCTTATTTGACGAAACCGTTTGCGACCAAAGATTTATTGGAAGTCGTCCGCGCCGCGCTCGCGCAATCAGAAGCCGCGCGCGCCCAAGTCCGCCTGCGCCGCGATATTCCGGCGGCGAACAACCGGATCGTCGGCGCGTCGCGCCCGATGCGCGAGCTGCTCGATTTGATTCGCCGCGCGGGAAATTCGCCGAGCAACATTTTAATCACCGGCGAATCCGGCACGGGCAAAGAACTCGTCGCCCGCGCCGTTCACGACGCTTCCGCCCGAAGCAAAAGCCAATTCGTCGCCGTCAACTGCGCCGCGATTCCGTCGGAACTGGTCGAATCGGAACTTTTCGGACACACCGGGCAAGCCTTCACGGGCGCGCGAACGGCGCGAGCCGGATTGTTTGAAACCGCTGACGGCGGTACTTTATTTTTGGATGAAATCGGCGACCTGCCTTTAAACGTTCAGCCGAAACTGCTCAGGGTTTTACAGGAAGGAACGATCCGGCGCGTCGGCGAGAGCCGCGAGAAATCGGTTGACGTGCGCGTCATCGCCGCGACGAATCGAGATTTGGAAAAAGCCGTCGCAAACAACGAGTTTCGGGAAGATTTATACTGGCGAGTCAACGTCATTCACCTGCACGTTCCGCCGCTCCGCGAGCGCGCGTTTGACATTCCGCTGCTGGTCGAGCATTTTCTGGCGAAAATCGCTAAAAAACAAAACGTCATTCCGCGCGAAATCGCGCCCGAAGCTCTCGCACTTTTAACTGCTTATTCGTGGCGGGGAAATGTCCGGGAACTCGAAAATACGCTTGAGCGGGCGGTCGCACTCGCGCACGGCGCGGTTCTTTCTATCGAAGATTTGCCCGCCCGAATCCGCGAGGCGAGCGGGCAAACATCGGCGATTTTAGCCTCCGCCAAATCGAAACGACTAACGCTCGACCAGCTTGAACAAGCATACATTCTTGAAATCCTGAGCGAAGCGGGCGGTAACAAATCCCGCGCGGCGGAAATTTTGGGACTTGACCGCAAAACGCTTTACCGCAAACTCGACGAATACCGTGAAAACAATCCCGAATTGGAAATTACGCCGATCAACTAAGCGATTGGCGAAATAATTTCAAATCAAAAACCAAGTTTCATAAATCGTCCGCTCGCAACTGTTTCAACCTGCCTCGCCGTTGTCCAATTTCGGGACTATTCCAAAGCGTTGATGAACATCGGGGACGCTCGCATAGCGTGATTTTATCGAATTAAAACCGGGGTTTTCACGTTCAAATCGAGCGGCACGGCTCTTGCCAAAGACGAAATGACTAACCCGGCGGGCAAAAAGCGAACTTTAAAAAAAGGGAGGTTTATGAAAATGTTAGGATTATTTTTCTTGTTTCTGGGAATCGTGTCGCTGAAATTGACAATCTGGGAATCGGGTCTTTTGTCGGACATTTTGGAAACGGCGCAGCCGCCCGACCACGCCCTTGCGGCATTCAGTTTTACAGCGGCGATAATCTTTTTCGGGCTGTGGCTGGCGGGCAGAACAAATCCCGAAAAATTAAAATCAAAATCTTTGCTTGATTGATTTATCAACCCATTAGTTTGATTTGAACAGGACGCGCTTTCAAAAAAAACGCGTCCGGCTCTTTTTTTGTGTCCGGCTATCAAAAATCCGCACCCAAACGGTCGATCAGCAGTTTATCAATTCGCCTGTCGTCCATATCCGCGATTTCAGGCGGCAAACCGGAACCCGCGAACAGCCGCTCTGATTACCGACGGGGCAAATTTACTCCCCGGACGAAATTGCGAAATTTTACGAGCTTTAATTTACGCCGGTTGTTTCTCTTCGCCGCATCTTTGTAGAAAATTGGGACAAAAGCCGAACCATGCGAAAATTGTCGGCGAAATTTTTATCGTTAGTTATTTCCGCCCCGAAATCACGCCGCGTCCCGAAATTACTGAATAAAAACGGTGTTTCATTGATTACTCGTTCGGACAAAAACAATAAATCGCGAGAGCGAATCGAGACGGCACGCGGCTTGCGATTACGTCATTACAAGAACCGTCGGAACAAAAACGGAAACCACCTGCAAACAAAACGCACGAGGGAAAGGGTTGGCTTTATTAGTTACTGTTCGACGGTTCTTTTTGCGCGAGGAGGTCATCATAAATTATGAGAAGCAAAAATTTTAGAGTTGTCGAAAATGCCGCCGTCGAATCCAAACTTCGACGAAAAAGCGCGAAAGATAAACCTTAAAAACTCTGGCTGATTGTATTCGGCGTCTTGCCCGTCCGGGCGAAACGCTCGAAAAAATGTCGGAATCGAAGCGGTAGAAAATGCTCCGCGCGATTCAAAATTACAACGGTAAATCGGTAAAAGGAGGCTGGCGGTTATGAAAATCAAAAGAGAAATGCACCACGACGAATCGAAACATTTAGCGCGTTCCGCTGTTACGGCAATCGCCGTCGCCGCAGTGCTGGCGGCGGTGATTATCAAAGCGAAACTCTTCGGCGAGTTCACCTGGCACATCGGCTGGTAACGGCGGATTTTATGAAAACCCGACGGGCGCGGGGGCGGAGAAATTTTCTCCGCCCCCGCAGCGCGACGATTGTCGAAAATCGAAAAAGGAGGAAATTTGCGATGACGAAATTTTTGATTTTTTGCCTGACGATTTTGGCGATGACCGTCGGCATTTTGGCGTATCTCAGTATCGGGCAACCGACGGCGGCTCTTGTGCCGTCAACCGCGACGGCGGCAACAACCGACGCGCCGACGTGCGAAGCAGCGGCGGTCGAGAGCGAGATTCGCGGCATTTTGGGAAAATATTACGAAATCGCTCGGACGAACGACCGCCAGGCTTTGACGAATTACAGCCGCGAAATAACCGCCCCTGAATTCACGCACAGCAGCGAAAGCGGCGTGACGGATAAAGAAGCAACTCTGCGGATGCCCGATTTGCTCAAAGCCGAATACGTTTCGACCGCGTTCGAGGATTTGACCGTTCAGGTTTACAGCGATGCGGCGGTTGCCAAATATCTGGACGTTTCGGAAATCCGCACCGGCAAGCAGACGCAGAAAAAGCAGAGGTGTTTTACCAACGTCCGGGTGAAGCAGAACGGCGCGTGGAAAATCGTCGCCGAACACAGCAACGTCCTCGCACCGGCGAAATTGCTGCCGCGTCATCCGCTCGCCGACAAGATGGCGCGAAAATAAACGGCGGCGAGCTTAATAATCGAAATCACAGGAGGTGATGGAAATGTCATTAAAAGAAAAAAAACCCGATGATGAGCCGATTTACACGATGCGATTCGTGTGGGCGGTGGCGGCGATTTTATTATCGATGGTTATAATGGGTATTGCGACGGACAAATTCGGATAATGCAACTTTGATGTCTTTTTTCAGAGAAGAAAACCTTTGGCTCTATCTTCCGCTGATCGGGTGGATAGGCGGAATTTTCTATCTTTCTTCGAGCAAAGGTTCGGTGGCGCGCACCGCGGTTTATTTCGTTCCCCTGCTTAATTTTTTGTTTCCTCGCGGCGGCGACGCGCGGGCATTTAATAAATACCACTTCGTCGTTCGCAAGCTGTGTCATTTTGCGGGTTACGCGGTTCTCGCTCTGCTGGCGTCAATCGTTTTTTACAATTCGTCGCTGCTTGCTGCGGCGAAATTCTGGTATGTCGGCGCGTTCGCCATCGTTTTGGTCGTCGCTTCGATGGATGAATTCCGGCAGAGTTTTTACCCTGACCGCCACGGCTCGTTGTCCGATGTCGCGCTCGATTGTCTGGGCGGTCTGACGATGATTTTGTTGTTTCGGATTTTTGCTGCAAATGTTTTTTAGACGATTTAGACTAAACTATCAAAAGTGTTTCGGAGAGTAAAAAGCGGACGGAGCATAAATTTTTCCGTTTGATTCGCTCGTCTTCAAATTTTAATCGAATTGTGTTTGAATATGGATTTTAACCTGGTCATCGGCAATTTTCTCAATCCGCCGATTTTGTTTTTCTTTCTCGGACTCGCGGCGGTTTTCGTCAAATCCGATTTGGAAATTCCCGCGCCGATTCCGAAAATTCTATCGCTTTATTTGCTTTTCGCCATCGGCTTTAAAGGCGGAGTCGGACTGGCGGCGGGCGGTTTGCAAACTCAAATTGTCGTTATTTTAATCGCCGCCGTCGTAATGGCTTCGGTTGTTCCGCTTTACGCTTTTTTCATTTTGCGGCGAAAACTTTCGGTCGCCGATTCGTGCGCGATTGCCGCGACTTACGGCTCAATCAGCGCGGTCACGTTCATTACCGCCGCCGCGTTTCTGGAAAAGCTCGGCATCGCCTACGGCGGTTATATGGTCGCAGCGATGGCTTTGATGGAATCGCCGGCGATCATCGTCGCCGTGCTGCTTTATCGTTTGCGGTCGGCTGATCAAAACGGCGCGGCGTTTTCGTGGAAAGAGTTGTGGCGCGACGCATTTTTCAACGGCTCGGTGTTTTTGATTATGGGCAGTCTCGTCATCGGCGCGTTGTCGGGCGAAGCGGGCGCGAAAACTCTCAAGCCTTTTACAAACGACATTTTCACGGGCGTGCTATGCTTTTTTCTGCTCGATATGGGAATCGTCGCGGCGCGAAAGTTGGGCGATCTGCGCAAAGCCGGAGCGTTTCTGACCGCATTTGCGATTCTGCTGCCGCTCGTCAACGCCGCCATTGCGATTCCGCTCGCCTACGTTTTGGGATTATCCGAGGGCGACGCGTTTATGTTCACGATTCTGTGCGCCAGCGCGTCCTACATCGCCGTTCCGGCGGCGATGCGCCTCTCGATTCCCGAAGCGAATCCGAGTCTTTATGTGCCGATGTCGCTCGCCATCACGTTTCCGTTTAACATCATCGCCGGAATGCCTATTTATTTGGCGATTATCAATTATTTTTGGAGGTAGAAAATTTTATGATGCCCGTGAAGAGAATCGAAATTATCATTGACGCGCTCGAATTGCCTGACGTTTTAGAAAAGCTCGATGCGGCGGGCGTGTCCGGCTACACCGTTATTAAGGACGCGACCGGCAAAGGCGAGCGCGGCGAGCGCGGCGGCGGCGAACTGAGCGGAGCTTTCATCAACAGCTACGTGTTGACCGCTTGCCCGCCCGAACAAGTCGCGGCGGTCGTCGAAACGCTGCGCCCGATTCTTAAACGCTTCGGCGGCGTGTGTCTCGTCTCAGACGCGCAGTGGCTGATTCATTGAGCCGCCGTTTTTATGTTTTTCATGACAATCAGCGAGCCTGAATGTAGCAATTTAACGCTCAGGCTCGCTGATTCCGGTGTTTGGGTCGGTTCTATTTGAAAACCGTTCGATTCGCTTTTTGCAGCCCGAAAATTTTGCCGTTCTCCCGTCGGGTGTTACCCGCCGAATCCTCGCGAAAATTCAGTTCCGAAGCGATCCGCGCCAGCACTTCGCGCTCTTCCGGGCTGGTGAATTTATCCAGGTCCATCACGGAATTACTGCCGCCCGCCGCCGCGGCGATTTGCCGGCAGCGGTTAATGAGTTTTGAGCGTTTTTTTTCGCGGTCTTTGACGGTCATTGCCGCCAGTTCCGATTTAATCAACGACAGGCACTCGCCGAAAAATTCCTGTCCCGGCTGGTAGACGAGAAGTTCGTCAAGCGTTTCGTTCAATAAATGTTTTTCGTCAATTTGCTCCTCGCGTGCCGCCGTGAAAATCAGATGCTTTTCGTTTCTGGCGATTGCTCCGTGCGCCCACGCCGTCTCAATCAGCGGGACGAGAAATAGCAGCGGCATTTCGGTTTCGCTCAATTTCTCTCGCCGACCACCGCGATTTTTCGGTGCGGCGTAATCGGTCGCCGCAACATTCGTTTTTCCATTTAGTTCTTCCATAATTTCTTTTGTATTTTTCATAATTTACTCCTCGGTTTTTATAAAAAATTTAATTCGTTGGCAGATGACTATTACAGGTTTCGCCGGACTTTCGATTCGCCGCCGCTCGTTCTTTCCCGTGCCTGGCAGCAAGCGCGGCTCTTTCATCCCGCTTGTAAAAAACGTCGGTCATAACAATCGAAAAATTTGCGTTTGCAATAAAATCAATCGTTCCGCGCCGCGCCACTGCGAGCAAAAACTCTCGCCGTTCTTTTTATCTTTCTCGCTAATTACTGTCCTTGACGAGCCGGGCAAACGGCTTCGCCGTCGAATGGGCAAAGTGCTTTCATCAGAATAAGATTCAAACATTTTTGGTTAATTCTTTCGTCCCGCTTTTAATGTTTGCTATTCGATATTTATTTCAATAGTCGAATTTATAATCATGGTTTTTTCTTCATTGATTGATTTCGATAAGAGCGTCTCCAGTTTCTTTTTAGATTCCATCAAATACCTTAATCTTTGTTCGGAATCAGCGTCCGGCTTGCCGAATCTTTCGCGGGAACTCCAATTTTTCAGATTATGGAAATTTATTTTACTATCCAGCAATTGAAAAAGAATCTCTCGCGCCTCGTCCGGCGTAAAAGTTCCTTTGATCAATTCTATGGTTTTCGTTTTTTTCATAGCCGTCATGTCAACAACAGTTTTAATCTAAAAGAATTCCCGTCTGCTTGCAGCGTGGGTTTCCTTATTTACTCAGCGACAGACAGCCGTCAAAAAATTGCTGTCCCGGCTGGTAAATCAGCAGCTCGTCGAGAGTTCCGTTCAGCGGGTGTTTTTCGTCAATTTGTTCCTCGCGCGCGGCGGTGAAAATCAATTGTTTTTCATTGCGGGCAATCGCGCCGTGCGCCCACGCCGTCTCAATCAGCGGGACGAGAAATAGCAGCGGCATTTCAGGGTCGCTCAATTTATCTCTTCGCTCGCCGCGCTTTCGCGTAGGGTTGTAATCGGTCGTTTCATCACCGTCATCTGCTTTTCTATTTTTGGTAATCTCTTTTATGTTTTTCATAATTTACTCCCTGTTTTTATAAAACCTTGACCCCGCCGGTGGAGATGATTTGAATAATCATCTCCACCGGACTTTCGATTCGCCGCCGCTCGTTCTTAGGACAGTTCATTTTCTATTTTTCTCGGAAACATCAAGGACACAACTACGGAAATCGCAATCGTTAAACCGATAAAGCCGAGCGAGTAGCCGATCGGGAATTTGCCGCCGAAAGCGTCGTTGAGCCAGACCATTTTCAAGCCGACGAAAATCAGCACGACCGACAAGCCGTATTTCAGCAAGTAGAATTTATCAACCGCCCCGGCGAGCATAAAATACATCGCCCGCAGTCCGAGAATCGCAAAGATGTTCGATGTGAAAACGATGAACGGCTCTTTCGTGATGGCGAAAATCGCCGGAACCGAATCAACCGCGAAAATGATGTCAGTCAATTCGATAAACAAAAGCGCGACGAACAGCGGCGTGGCGTAAACGATTTTATTGATCCGGACGAAAAATTTCTGCCCGTGATATTCGGGCGTGACGGGAACAAACTTTTTAAATAATCGAATGAGAAAGTTTTTCTCCGGGTCGATTTCCTTGTCAGGCACGAGCATCATCTTGATTCCGGTGATGATTAAAAACGCGCCGAAAACATAGATGACCCAGTGAAACTGCATCAACCACGACCCCGCACCGATGAAAATCGCGCGGAAAATGAGCGCGCCCAAAATGCCGTAAAAAAGAACGCGGTGCTGATAAATTTTCGGGACGGCGAAATAAGCGAAGACCATCACGAAAACGAAAATGTTGTCCACCGACAACGCCTTTTCGACGATATAGCCGGTCAGATATTCCAGCCCGACGGCGGTCGCCGCCGCCTCCGGGTTAAAGCCCGGAATTGCCATTAATCGCTCGTCCTGCGGAAATTTCCAGGCGGCGTAATAATAAATCCCGACGTTGAAAAGAAGCGCGAGCGTCACCCAAACTGCGCTCCAGACGGTCGCTTCCTTGATCGAAACTTCGTGCGCGCTGCGGTGAAACACGCCCAGATCGAGGGCGAGCATCAATAAAACGAAAGCCAGAAAACCGGCGTAAAACCAGTAGTATTCGGCAAAGGGAAAGAGAATTGTTTCCATTTAAATTTTATATTCCTTTTTAAGTTTTTGTCTTGCAAAAAGGAAAAGACCTTTTGCAAGCTGTTTTTTGTCAGCCGCAAAAGGTCTCGATATTTTCATCAGCGCGCCGGATTGCCATGGCTTTATATGTGGCAATCGGATTGACGACATGCGCCGAACCCGCTTGCAAGCGGGTTGTCTACTCCCCCGTTTAATTTTCAAAATCGGTTGCCGGTCGAATCGGTCGGATTAAACCGCACGACGAATAACCGAGTCACATAGTCCGCAAGCCAATCGGCTACCGCTGCTATAAACAATAGCAACCGATGTGCCGCCGCGATTTTTTAATTGAATAGGCTTGGAAAAAGTCATTTGAGTAAAATTATTCAATCGTTTAGCAGAATTACCCGATTTTGGCGAAGCTGATATTTGCTCGATTGCCGGAAATCAAATGTCCCTTTACGCCACAACATAGTGGCAGAAAGCGACGGGTAAATTTTCACATCTTTTGCAAAAGTGGACTCCAACGAGCCTTTTTGCGTATCTTCTGCTGATATTTACACTTAATTTGCTAATCAAACTCTAAGGGATTACACGCCTAGAAGTCCGGTTATTTTTGAAACAAGCTTGAATTCAAGTTCGAAGTATCTCGTCAAACGCGACGTTTTGCCGCAGCTTTAATGGCACGGAATGTTAAGCGGACGCGCTTGAGATTTTTTACCCATTTTACCGGGAGTTTTTATGACGCTCTATATTTGGGCGGCAATCGTCACGCTCGTTCGTCTGCCAAACGTCGTCCGGAATTTCTTCATGTTTCATGCGCCGCCCGCCACATTTTGTCGTGAACTCTTTTAATCCACGACCAGAGTTTCCCTTTTTTCAGGCGATGCAAATGTTCGTCCCAAATGCCGTAGTTTAGATAGATCGAATCCGCGCCGCCCGAGTCAATTATCGTAGCGATTTCGTGATAATAAAATTCATTCGGTTCTTTCCCTTTAATTTCGGAAACGATGTTGGCGGCGGCAACCTTCGCTTGAAGGACAGCCATCTGCGCCAGTTTCGGTCCCGAAAAATCAACAATGTCGCCGGCGGCGTAAACGCCGGGAAAGTGCGGCACTCTCATTCGTTCGTCCGCGATGAGAAAATCAAATTCGCCCGTGATGCCCGTATTATTTAAGAATGAATGACCTCGAAACGGCGGTAGAAGCATCAGCAGATCATACTCTATTGGCAACCCTTTCTGAGAAATCACTTCCCTTTCCGTAATTTCCCCGACCGGAAACTGCGTCGTGACAAAAATATCGTGATGGTGAAACGCCTTGACCAATTCCCGATGGATTTCTGCCCCGGCGAAGGCTTTCTCGATGGATTCCGGGAAAACAACACTGACGGAAATTTTTTCCCCCGCGATTTCCCGCTCGAATCTTTTTGCCAGAGCGAAAGCCGTCTCGCAAACCGGCACGGGCAAAAACGAGTGGGGCGACATTCCGACGACAATATCACCCTCTTTAAATGTTCTAATCTCTTCGCCGAAGCGCAAAGCCGCTTTTGTGTCGAGCAGGTGATGGGCGTATTCAAAAAAGCCCTTTACTTTTTCGTTCGCCAGCCTGCGCCCCAAAGCAATTACCAGAAAATCGTATGAAACTTCGCCGTCAAAATCCTCGCCCGCGACCCGCACGAGGCGCTGATTGGCTTTGATCCCGACGGCTTCCCCTCGGACGAAACGCACATTTAATTCGTCGAGTTTCTCTACCAAATCGAAAGTTATGTCGTCGGGCTGGCAATCATTGAAGGCGAGACGGACAAGTGCCGGGTAAAACGTAAATTTAGGACCAGGCGAAACCAGCGTGATGCGGTGTTCCTTGCCGAGCGATGCGGAAAGTTCTTCCGCCGCGACAAGTCCGCCGAAACCTCCGCCCAAAATTAAAATATTCGCCATTTTTATCTCCTATCTATCATCTTTTTCAGGTTTTACAATATATTTTCTTTCCTTTTTTTATTCAGATTCTGCCCTTCTTTGGAAGCAGACCCGGCGGTTTGACCGTTTACGGCTTTAGCCGCCAGGCGCTTCTTTCGGGGGGACGAACGAGTGAAGATTTGATTTTTTGTTCGCCGATATGTTTAATCGCAAGAAATGTGCCGCCCGTAAAACGTCCCGAAAAAACTGAAAATTCGGCTATAAAGAAAAAATTAGCAAGGGGCAATTTACGCTTTACCGTTGAATTTTGACAAAGTTTTCCGGCGAACATTCGAGCCGATTTTTGAGTGACAAATTAGATGGCTTTACCAAAATCCGAGCCATCCGCTTTTTCGCCCCCTTGTTTCCTGAACGAGCGGAAAGACGCTTTCGAAATTTTCGCTGACGGCGCGGTGTCCGGTTATTTTTTCGAGGTAAATCCGAAAATAAACCGGTTTTTCTTCCGCTTCTTGCCGGTGCGTCCCGGCAACATAGGCGGGCTGCCACCACATCGGGCGGCGCGACAAAAGTTCGTGTGCGTAAATCCTTCGATTTTCAAACTCCGGCTTGTCCGGCAGTTCTTCATAGCGTCCGAAAAGTATCAGCGTCGTCCGGACTTCCTGATTTATTATTTCTTCGACCTCGACGCAAACTAATGGATTGGCTCTCATCCAGCGTATTTTTTGACCGACGGTCGAAAAAGCGTAGAGATATTTTCCGCCGTCGTAGGCGAAATTAAACGGAACGATATAGGGCTGTTTTTCGGATGCGCAGGCGATACGTCCCATTTTCGTATTTTCCAGAACTTCCCGGCATTGGTCAATTTTTAATTCTTCGATTCTCATATTTTTAATACCCCATACGATTGGCAAACAAAAATTTTTCCTGTATAAAGCACGGTGTCTTTGAACTTATCGGCGATCGCTTCCGGTTCTGACGACTTCGACCGTGCAGTGAGCGCGCGGCGACCGCCCGGGCAACCGCTCCGAACGATTTGTGTTTTGACGCTTCAGAGTTCGCGCCGATAAAAATCAGATTTGCTCCCCAATCTTGAGCTTTGTTTACCAGAACGATTCGCGGCTTGCCGCTAAGAATGCCGAGTTCGGCGGAACTTTTCGCGCCGCGCAGTATCTCAAGGGGTTCGTCAGCCAATAATTTAACGTATTTAGTCTCGCCCGCCATTTTCCTTTCGGGCAAGCCGGGGATAACCTGAAACACGCGCCCCGGGAGCAAAGCGATTATCAAATCGGTGACGATCATCAGACGCGCCTCGATTCTTCCGCGCCAATAACGGGAAGCCGCCGCGCGGACTGCCGCCGGCGAGCCATCGAAACAGACGGCGATTTTCATGGATTCTTCGTTCGGCTCGGTTTTCGATTTGGCAACTATTACCGAGCAGGCGGCTTGCATCAAATTTTTTTCGGCAATGCTTCCTAATCGCTGAGTATTGTCCCAGGAAAGCCCCTGTTCTCCGACAACGATCAGTTCCGGGTGGAAGCGTTCGGCAAAAAGCAAAATCTCACACGCTGGAGAACCGGACGCGACCTCTGCGGTAATTTGACGGCGAGGAAAATATTTTCTCAGTTCATCGGCGGTTTCAGAAAAAATCTACGAGTATGATAAAGGATTCTTCCTTTGAATAAAACAGCTCGGTATTTTATCTGACGGTTTTTACCAGCTACTTCAGACTCGGGGTATAGAATTTCAGGAATAATTAAGAATAGAAAAGTTTATTATCGCGTCTGATAATAAACTTTCACAAACCACCTCATCAAAAGCCGTTGAAATCCCCAAAACGGAAAAAACGGCGGAAGAGCAAAAAGCTACTGTCAGTCACCTCCGCTCACCGGAAAATTTCGGCACTTTAATCAGAACTAGCACAACGGTCGGTACAGGCGGATTTACTTCAATCAGAGACAATATTGACTCTTTCGAACTGAATGTCATTCGAACAACGATACGTGCCGTTTTCAAACAGAAAATCGCACGCGCTTCCTTCAATAAGTTTCGGAAATGGATCAGGCAACATTAACTGCCCGTCATCGGTGCCTCACCCAATGGCATGACAGCTATGATCCTGCCCGTGCAGACAACCGACCATTCCACTCCCCAGCAACAAACGCTCAGGATTGACCGAAAGCAAACGGTCCTTATGCAGACAAACGGTGAAGATACCATGACACCCGACATGGATTCCTTAGATGTCGCCGTCACCAACAGTCTTCTGCTTTATGAAGTTTTTCGCTCCTCACATTTTCAAGTGCCTAATTCAAAGAGCTGAGATCGGTCAGCCATTATTTGCCAAAACGAAAATAATTTAATGAATTTTATGTCAAATCGAAGGCTTTTGTGTTTAACATTATCAGACGCGCATAAATTTTTCTTTCTATAAACGTTTCCTCAATACAATTGTCGAAATATGATATTATGTTTAGCAAATCGCCGAACTTAGTAAAATTTAACACTCCAATTAAAAAAATGCCAAGGAAAAAACAAAACAAAGTGAAAATTGACGCACCCGAATCAGAAGACATTCTTATTCCGGCGAAAGCAAAAAAATTGGACGACTACAAACGCACCAAGCCGCTTCAATTAACGCTTTTCGAGATGCTACTCCCCAACGAACGCGAGTTTTCGAACACGATCGAACTTTACGACTTTATTCCGAAATACCACTGGGGAAAAGTCCAGCGTATTAATGACAAGTTTCTCGACTCGCTCGAGAGAGAATTCGAATGCAAGGGCGTGAAATATAAAGTCAAGATCCGCCCCGCGAGCGTCGAGGACCGGAATGGCATCGAGCGCTACTACTACCCCTCGAAACGTGAAGAGCTCGTCGAAGACGCACTCAGAAAATTCGTCGCCGAAGGGCAGGGCGTCTTTTTAGACGAACAAGCCGGCGTCACTTTCAGTCTTTATCAATTGCAGGAAGAGCTCAAAAAAAACGGTCACAGCTACAGTAAGGACCAGATCAAAGACGCGCTCCTGATCTGCGCCCGCACCAACATGACCGTCACGAACGACAACGGCACTTCCGTACTGGTCTCCAACCTCTTCGAAACGCTCGGTCTTCAAACTCGCGACGATTGGAAGGAACAGGGCAACAAAACGCGCGCCTTCGTCCGGTTCAATTCCCTCGTCACGAAAAGCATCACGAGCCGCACCTTTCGGCAACTCAATTACGAAAAGGTAATGAGCTACAAGAACGTCATCTCCCGGCAGCTACATAAAAGGATGAGTCATCACTACATCCAAGCAAGCCTGACGAACCCGTATCATTTTATGCTCTCGACGATCATCAGGGATTTCGGGCTGACGCAATACTCCCAGCTACGCGACAACCTGCGCGACGTTCAGATCGCACTCGACGAAATGATCGAAAAAAAGGTCGTGCTTTCCTATAAGGTAGAAAAGATTTTAGATAGTACGAAGCGCCTTAAGCTACTCGATGCCAAATTCGTTCTCATACCGGACCCGGATTTCATCGGCGAGGTCATCGGCGCAAATAGAATTCAATCTAAAATTAAATCCATCGAACCTTAAGTGATACATTAAGAAGCCTGTAGAAAAAAGAAGTCTATATAACTACAAAATAGGTAGTTCTGACTATGAGATCGGAGCAATTTTCGGTAGTTCTGACTATGAGAAATAGGTAGTTCTGACTCGCGCATCGCATTTTTTGATGATTTCAGGCATTTTCAGTAGGTATATTTCACCGAATTTCGGTAGTTTTGACTATGAGAATAGGTAGTTTTGACTCGCGCAAGGGCAAAAAATAGGTAGTTCTGACTATGAGGTCAAAGTAAAATAGGTAGTTCTGACTATGAGGTAATATTCAAATCTTAGGAAATAGGTAGTTCTGACTCTTAGGTTAACTTCTTTAAATTGAATAGATTGTTGCGGTTAGCAGTTTTTTTTAAGGCTTATCCTCTTTAATCTTTTATTTTAAACTTTAAAGAATTTAACCCTGCGTATCGGCATCGCGCAAAAGCCTAGCGCTAATAAAATGACAACTACGTAGCAGGACAAACGCATCACTTTTTTAAGACCTTAAGCAAATAGTCTTCATTCCAACCGGATCTTTTGCGTTTGCTCTTGATTCCTAATTGACAACTTTTTTCTTGTTTCAAAAGATTCACTCCGATATTCGGTCTTTTCTGCGCAATCAAAGTCGGCTTTCCCGCGCTGGGATAAGCCTGATCGCCAATTTTCGCTTTTCTTTGATTTTATCGGGCAAGTCGGTTCCATTCCAGATTCTGACATCCGATTTTGGTCCGCGATGCCCGCTTAAGACATCTAAAATCCGTCCTCTGTCGTCGTTCAGAAGTTGGCTTTTCAAAGTGTGTCGCTTCTTTTTCACTGTTTCCACAGCCGAGCAGCAAAAAGGGGGCAAGCGGAATTTCAAGTTCGAGAATCGAATCGTCCGTGTTGTTATCATTGCGCGGCAATTATTATTACCGGAGCGGCTCGACCAAGCAGGAAATAAAAGGCAACGCGCTGATGGAATTTCTGTTGCGAAAATCCGGTAAAACTTGGGATGATGTCGTCGAACCGCGTGCAACATTGTCGGATATTGACGGGAAAACCGTCGCGCAATATAAGTCCGACGCAAGCCGAGACGGTCGCCTTCCCGACGACCGTCTCGGCGATCTTCCGCTTGATGAATTTCTGGACAAATTGCATCTTTTGGAAAACGGACAATTAAAACGTGCCGGCATCGTTTTGTTCGGCAAAGACCAGGCGCGTTTTTATCCGAATCAAATTGTCAAGATCGGACGCTTCGGCTTGGAGGGCGACGATTTGAAATTTCAGGAAGTCGTCGAGGGGAATCTGCTTCATCTTTTGCGCAAAACCGTCGCCGAACTTAATCGAAAATTTTTCGTCAAACCGATTAGCTTTGAAGGTCTTCAGCGCATCGAAAAAGACGAATATCCGTTGGCGGCAGTCAGAGAAATTCTGCTTAACGCACTTGTTCACCGGGATTATATGAGCAGTTTCATTCAAGTCAGAATATACGACGATAAATTTTGGGTTTGGAACGCAGGGACGCTGCCGGAAAATTTAAGTCCTGAATTGTTAAAACAGTCACATCCGTCGCGCCCGCACAATCCATTGATTGCCGATGTCTGTTTCAAAGGCGGTTATATTGATTCGTGGGGACGCGGCACGTTGAAAATTATCAACTCTTGCCTTGAAGCAGGACTGCCCGAACCTAAAATTACCGAACAATTCGGCGGCATCCCGGTTGAAATCTTCAAAAATCGTTACACCGCCGAAAATTTAAAGAAATTGGGCTTGAATGAGAGACAACTAAAGGCAGTGGCATATGTAAAAGAAAACGCAAGCATTACAAACTCTAAGAATCAAACCATCTGCCGCGTGTCAAAATCCACGGCGACCCGCGATATTAAGGAGCTTGAAGACAAACGCGTTCTGGTTAATCAAGGGACTAAAGGCTCAAGTGCCGTATATGGATTAGCCTAAATGAGTCGGTTCATAATTGGTTCAGTTGGCTCACGGTTGGTTTATAGTTGGCTCAATTCGATTTGTCAGCGCAATTTTTTAACATTAATCTGTGCGACATGACACATTCAAAAACACGCGGTCGAAGTCTTTGTCGAGGTTGTCCCATCTTTTGCGCTCGGCTTCCTCATCAAAGGGCAGTTCACCTAAGTCTTCATCCGAATCTGCTGCGCCTAATTTCTCGTTAATGTTTGCTTCGATTTCTTTAAGGCGTTCTTCGTAGAAAAGGTCTTCTTCAGTGTCCTGATAAGGCTCGTAAATATCGGGCGCAGTTAAATGTGCGTCGCGTTCATCTATTTCGGGAAAGAAGTCTGTTTTTTTCGGTTCGTTCATAATTGCTGCCTATAATTAAGTAACCGCGTATTTATCGGCGACTCTTCTAATCATACTACGCGAAATGCCGCAATGCTCTGCCGTGCGGCGCCTACTTTTGTCTTTGAGATGATGAAAAATGTAGCGTTCTTTGACGCGCTCGATGATTTCGTCGAGATGTTCGTCCGGGTTGATTTCAACCACGAGTTGATTGTCGCAGGCAAAAGTCTGCGACTCGTCTTCACTAATTTCTTGACGGACAGTAATGATTTCTTTTTCCGCCAACAATGCCCGCACATCGGCAAAGGTAATCATTTCTTCGTCTAAATACTCAATCACCAATTTTAAGACGAAATTGTTCAGTTCACGGAAATTACCCGTCCAACTGTAATTTTCCAGAAGCGAAACGGCGCAAGCTTCGATTTGAAAACTTTTTCGGGTGCGTCGCCAAGCCCGGAACGATTTCGAGATAGAACGTGCCGAAAAATTTCGAGCTTTTGAGGCGAATATTTTCGAGAAGAGCACAGGATTCTTTGCCGTAAAGAACACTTTGGAAAATTTCTGCGGAAGTTTCTTCCAGTTCCTAAACGCAATCGAAAAGGCGGACAATTTCTTTGACGGTCCGTTTCGGAATTTGCAGTCCGACGAGCCGCACGCCTTCATCGGTCGTCGTGCGAACGATTTTCGTGACTGCATCCTTGACGTTTTTAATTTGCCTGAAGATTGGAATCAATGCGCCGCTCAAAATAAAGACTTCCCTTGTCACAAACGGCGGAATGCGCGCGACTTCTTCGTTCCACCAATCTTTCGCTTTTGATTTCGGCACGAGGCGGTAACGGGCGGCGAGTTCCGCTTCGTCCAAATAAAACAAATTTCTTCCCGACGGACGACCGACGGCGAAAGTCTGAAAGCTTTCGCCGGTTTCCGGGTCGGTGTGAATCAGAGAAGCACGCGCCACGACGAATTCCGCAGCTTCTGAGCCGAGTTTCCGGTAAAAGTAGGCTATCTTTCCCTCTCCAAGTCCTCAAAACGCGCCGGACTCCTCAAAACGCGCCGGACTCGTCGCTTGCACCGTTTCGAGTTCGCAAAGATGAGTCGTTGCGCCCGTCGCCTGGTCGCGGTGAATCAGTTGCGGCTCGCGCCTGATTTTGACGGATTTCGCTTTGATGTCTTCGAGTCCGAGATCGTATTTGCCGGTCGCTTTCAGATGCTCGACGGTTTCGGTGAAATTTTGTAAAAATATTCAAACAGCGCGTTTTGACGATCCACTTCGAGCGAAAGCAGCCGATTGAAAAAACGCACGATGTTTTGTTTTTCGCCGTCCGAAATTCTCTGCTCGCCCGATTCGCTCTTTGTCAGCAAGCCCATATCAAAAAGCGCAAGACGCGCATCCGCTAATCCGGGAATCTCGAAGCCCGCCAAAATCCGGTCAAAAACGATTTTAAGTGCGGCGCGTCCTTCTTTCGATTCGAGATTGAAGCGTTCCAAGCCGCCGATTTGATTTGCGCGGCGGTCGCCTTTGTTCAATGCGCCGGTGCTGGCGAGTCTTCGCGCAATGGAAGTCGAAAAACGAATTTCGCCGCCGAGTTCCGTGTAAACCAAAATGTAAATTGGCGGGCTGGCTTGATTTGAGCGATGTGAACGCCCGAAATCCTTGCAAACCGAGCAGAATTCGCCGCGTTTCCGACAATTCGTTCAAATGAACGCGGCAACCGGCGATTCTCAGCCAAATTGCTAAGGAACGTGTTCCGGCTGACGGTTCTAAAACCAACTCCGTTTTTTTCGGATCCAAAATTACCGTCATCAAAAAAGCAATGGTCGGTGGCGTGCTGAACTGCTGCAACCTTATTTGCTCTTCACCACGCCAACTTTACGGCGGTAATCTATTTTCTAATTTGGTCAGGTCTTTAGGTTCTGTTGACATTTTAAATTGCCACTAGCTTCAGCTAGTGGGATGCTTGAGAATTAAAGCTTTTGGCTTTAGCCGAATAGCAAAAAATAATATTTCGATTCAGCTTTAGCTAAAGCAAAAGGATGATTGATATTTTATTTGAGTTCGGCTAAAGCCTATTTTTATTGAACTTTTGTCCACTAGCTAAAGCTAAGCAGGTGGACAAAAGTTTCGAGGTGTTTAGAAAATTAAAAGCCTGATTTTTCAAGATTCAACCAATTTCTTTATACCGCAAAATATTTGGCACAGTGCTTAGTGGCAATTTATCTTAAGCAAATGTCAACAGAACCTAAGGATTTCTTCGATAACAACACTATTTTTTAGTGAATTTTGTTGATAGTTTTCGACAATGAATTGGTTAACCGCAACTTCTAATAATTCATGAAAAACGTGAGAATCCTTTTTTCTTATCAATAATTCTAATTCTTTTACTCTCACAAATTTTTATCAAATCAAAATTCGTCAATCCCTTTTTTGCCGATAATATCTTCGACAATTCGTTCACAACCTCATTCATCATTTCTTTTTCTATCATGTAAATCTTACATACCGCTTATTTTTTTTGATATACAGAAGATGTTCAGAAGATGTTCAGAAGAATTCTTGTAGATTAACTCGTAATGCTAATAGTAGTAACTGTGTTGGTAATGATAGAGATGCTACTTGAAATTAACATATAATTTGTTAAAGTATCACTTGAGATTATGTTTTAATGTCTTGTAAAAACTAACATAGGTAAGCGAAATTTTATGATGAATAATTTAACCAAGGCGATAATGATCGGGGTTTTCAAGGGCGGAGTAGGGAAAACAACGACGGCGATAAACTTGGGTCACGCACTTGCATTACAAAAGAAAAATGTTTTACTGATTGACCTTGATCCGCAGGGAAATGCGACACGCGGACTAGGGTATGAAGTTACGGAACTGACCCCGACCGTTTATACGGTGATGAAGGGAATCAGCGGTGCTCAAGAAAGCATTGGGCAAGTCAAAGAAAATCTGTATTTAATGCCGTCGAACCGGACAACCGCGCTGCTGGAAACCGAGTTGGCGAGTGAAGTCGGACGCGAAAAGGCTTTGGCGAGAGCGATGAAAGGGGTTGAGGGGTTTGATTATATTTTGCTTGATTGCGGACCCGGCTCGACAATTGTGAATGTCAATGGTCTTGTCTTTTCGACGGATGTGCTGATGCCAATTGAAATCGGGGTAGATTCAGTCGAAGGTGTTGACGATTTTATTAAGGCGAAAGACGCGATTTGCCAAAAACTGGAGATTGAAACCCGATTGATGGGAGCGGTTATGACCAAGGTTGACCGCCGCCTGACGCTGACCGAAACAATTCTTTCGCATTGCAGTGCGTCTTTTGAAGGAAAGTTTTTCGCGCAAATCAGAACCGATACGAATCTCGGACACGCCCGCGGACATCGCCAGACTATTTTTGAATATGACAGCCGCAGCCGGGCGGCGGAAGACTACAAACAAATGGCAACGGATGTTATTAAATGGTTTAGAAAGAGTAAAGCATATGGCAAATAAAACAAACAAAAAGAGCGGGTTTACGCTCACCCCGATTAAGCTGTCAGAACCGATTAAGGCAACGGACGGTTTTACTAATTTGGTCGAAACTTCCGCAGAGAAAGAAAAAACGGTTGAGCCGCAAGCGAAAAAGAAAAGCGAGGAGATTGAAACAAAAAAACGCGAAGTAAAAGGGGAAGCCGCAAAAAATCAAAACGTGCCGAAAGAAACGGTGCGCCCAAAAAATACTGAAAGTAAAGAAACCGGCGAAAAAGATGCTGATAAATCCGGTGAAAGTGAAAAACAAACGGGCGAATTAAGCCTTTCGACAAGTGAACTTTTGCGAATTCTTGATGCCGGCAGTCTTGATGAAATTTACGAATTAACAGATGTTTTGCGGGCAAGTTCGCTAAAACTTTACGCGACTTTAACCCGGCTGGCAGATTCACGCGGTCGGGCGCGGGTAAAAAACCACGAATTGATGTCTAAAGCCGGAATCAAAGGAATTGCAACGCTTTACAAACAGGAGCGTTGGTTAATGGATTTGAAATTATTGGAAAAAAAGGCAAAGCCCGGTCCGCACGACGGAAGCAGTTACGTCGTGCATAAACTTGAAACATTACCGCTGCCTGACGAAATATTTGAGAAATTCGATGACTATTTATCGGGGTTTGAGCAAATCAATTAGATTTGAAGTTTCCCAAATTTTGTTGACTTCCTCTCGGTTTGCCTCATTTAGCTCGGACAGCCAATCTGCAATGGTCAATTCAACCAATTTTTCACCACTCAAAAGGGCATCATCAATCCCTTTTGAGTGGCGCGACCACGAGAGAATTTTTGTTTCGGATGTAAAATTATTTTCGTAGCTGTCAATGAAGCGAAGTTTCAAAAGTCGGGCAAGTTGCCTGACGACTGTGGGATTTTCGTGATAATCGTTATCAAATGCAAATAAACATCCTTGCCGCGTGAGGTGCTGACAATTAATTTTTGAGCGCAACTAACACCGCTGTTGGCAATAGCAAAAAATCTGGAATGCAAATTTGTAACAACATCAGCCCTAAGTGCGCCTTCGGTAACTAAAAGCGATTTCCCGAAAAAATCTCCGCGTCCAAAACATTTCCAACCGGCAAAATGAAGCGGCGTTCCCAAACCCGCGCTATTTAGAGCGGGAAGCGAGAGCCACGAATAGCGTTTTTTATTACCCTTTATCTCGCCCGTCAATCGAATCTGACATGCTTGAATCTTTCCCGCCGGACTGCCGGTAGGGAATCAAGAGAAACGGCTGCGGAAAATCTCGGTCTTGCCAGAGGTGTGCTTCTCCGTTGTCGTTAATCCAAAAACCTGGAACGTGCCGTAGCCCAAGCGGATTTTGGCGGACAAAAGAAGGAAATGTTTGATTGAGAAGAATTCTTAACCGCGCTGCTAAATCTTTTCTGTCTGACGCAGAGCAGGGAAGTCCGCCGTAATCCTCAAAATTTTTCAAGCCTCGTTCGAGCAAGCCTTTTCTACCTTCGGTCAGAGAGAGATAATTACTTGCGGGCGATAATCTGAGCAGCGAAGCATATATGAAATCCCTAATCTCAATCGGGGCAGGGCTAATTTCTTCCGGTTGCTTTCTATAAAAGTTTCGCGGCTCGCGTTTTTGCCTGAAAGGATTTTGAAGTAAGTCCCGGTCGTGATAAAAAACGCCCCAGCCTTCCTTACGGCTCAAACGGTCTGCGCCCGCCGTCACTCGGGCGCAAAACGAAATCGCTGCGTCATCGGTGCGACTGCACCAGTCCGGTTTGCCGCAAATCAGACAAGGGCTGGCTCGCTTATATCTCAAATCACCCATTTCGGTTTAAGTGAAAAAACGGTCAAAGCCTGATTACTTGCCGCTTCGTTGTTTTATAAATCAATCGAAATTTACTTGGAAAAAAATTCCTAATATTTCGGCTTCATTTCTTCCAGACGGCGATCCATATCGCGGAAAAATCCGGTGACGACCGTTGACACCATTCGCAAATGTGCGGCTTCTTCGGCACTCGTTTTGCTTATCAAAGCGGCATCGTTGCGTCCGGCGAAAGTAACATCATTTGCCTTTATTTCCAGATTGTAAGCCTGATTGATTCCGGCAGTTTGCGTTGCCGCGCCCTGTTGGGCGGCTCCCGCGCTAACGGCAGCGCCTTTGTTTATTGCGGCAATCGTAGAATCAGCGTTTTGGTTGATGCTCGTTTCCATCTGGGATTGATAGTTTTCCACATTTTGTCTGTTAGAGCCGAGTGTTCGCGTGTTTTGACCTAAGTTCAGACGGTATTGTTCATCGGTTATTTGATTGCCGAAAGTTTGCCGGACCTGCGAAGGATCAAGCGGAATGCCGCTCAAATCTCCGCCGCCCTGCGCGATGACACCCGCCAACCCGCGCGTGCCGACTACACCGCTTCCCGGAACCATATTGAGGATGTTTTCGTTCTTCTGCGCCTCGTTTTCAACCCAGCGATTTCCTTTCTCGCGGCTTGATTCAAATCCCAAACGATTCGTCCGGTCAGTATAATCAATTCGCTGCGAACCGAGTTTGCGCTGCGTCATCGCGCACGTTTGCTAAAGCTGCATCGTCCGGTTAGAGTTGGTTATCAGCATATTCTTTGTTTGATTACCATAAATCTGACCGAGTGTGGTTTGCAGGCTTCCTTGTACGCCGGCGATTGATTGAATTTTTCGCGCGTCGGTTTGCAGTTTTCCGGCATCAAACGCGGCTTTGGCATTCATTTTTTCGGCATTGTAAATTCCTTGAACCTGCGTATTTTCGGCTTGGCGATTTATTGCCGCGCCCGCGACCAGTCCGTAAGTTTCCAGAGCCGTGCCGACAGCCGACAGCATCCAGCCCATCAAAATTTGATTGACCGATTCATAGACCTGACCGCGCAGGAGTTTATAAGCCAGAACGACGCTTAAAATATATGAAAGCGCGGCGATGAAAAACAAAAACGTAACGATTGCCGCGCTTGAGCCGGGATCGTAATTGCCGGATGAAATAATTTTCGCCGTTGCCGGATCGAGCGTATAAAGCGGTTCGTTGTTATAAATCGAAAGCGCGATAAGTCCAATAGAATATGCGATATACATCGCTACTTCCTTAACAATCGGATACGATAAACAAAACGTTGCCACGCCCCAGCAGAACGGGTAAAAGGTCTGCGCCGCAAACTTTTCGTCAAAGCCCAGCGCCGCCATAATCGGGGAAGCGAGTTTTAGTCCGATGAGAATAAACAAACAGGCGAGAGAAAGCAGAATACCGCCGAATTTGATGATGTTTTGACTGATGACAACCAAGCTAAACAAGCGCGGCATATTCCAATTTGAGGCTGTCAGGAATTTTGTGTAATTGAGTTTTCTGTCAACCCCGGAATCGGTAGCCGTCCTTGAAAAATGATCGCCATTTGATTCATTGCCAGGCTCCAGTTCTGAATGGGCAT
>JALHNX010000077.1 GCA_022843305.1 Pyrinomonadaceae bacterium
TAAAATCAACTTTCGGGTTAATCGAGGCGTATCGCGCCTGTTCTCGCTATGCTTGAACGCGCGGGCGGGCAGGCTGCCCGCGCTCCAACTTAAAAATAATTCTGTCCATTCACTTAGTAAGAAAACGAACATTTTCTTTACTCTTGCAATACTCACGATTTCAATTTTTTTCGGCAATGAAAACTGTCTGTCAGGAGATTATCCGAAAAGGCGCGGCAATCTTCTGTCCAGATTTTTCGGCAGAAGGATTTCCATCGCATCGTCAACCGTTACGATGCCGGCGATTTCGCCCAGATCGTCAATTACGGGCAGGGCGAGAAGATTGTATTCGGCGATCATTTGCGCGGCTTTTTCTGCGTCGTCGTTCGGATGGGCGAACTGAAACTGGTCGCGCATCACTTCGGAAAGCTGATATGTCGGGTTGGCTAAGATCAAACTGCGAAGCGAGATAACGCCGCAGATCTTCCACGAATTTTCCTCTTCGACGATGTAAAGGTAATAGATCATATTCGGCGTTTCCGCCATTTCTCTTAATCTGGCGATTGCCTGACCGACGGTTAAATCTTTCGGGAAAACGATGAATTCCGTCGTCATCAAACCGCCCGCCGTGTCGTGCGCGAAGGGCATCAATTCGGCGACGTCGGCTTTTTCGTCGTCTTCCATCAGGTCGAAAAGCTCTTTTGCCTTTTCCTCGTCCATTTCGCCGAGGACATCGACCGCGTCGTCGGGCGACATTTCTTCGAGAATGTCGGCGGCGCGTTCTTCGTCCATTTCTTCGAGGATTCGTGCCTGATTTTCCGTGGACATTTCTTCGAGCGTGTCGGCAGCGATCTCGTCGTCGAGCGATTCGACGATTTCCGTCCGGTGAATCGGCGATAAAGATTCGGCAAGCTGCGCGATCTCGACCGGATGAAGACGCGATAACTTGTCTTTCGATGATTTCAGCTTTACGGTCGCCGACGGCGAATCGGTCGCGAGATAACCGACATCCGCCCAATCAATCACTTCGACGATCTTCGAACTGCCATAAAAACCCTTCGGCATCAGACGGCGCAGAAAACCTTTCAGACTTATATCCGCGCCCGAAACGCGCCACTGGTCGCCGACTTCGATGATCTGCACGTCATTGACACGGACGACGCGTTTGCCGTCAACATCTATCAGTTGATTATCTAAAACGTCTTTTGCGAGAAGAACTTCGTTGACGCGGCGGGTAAAAGGTTTGAGATTGATCTTTTCGGAATTCATCCGTGCGCCGGTTTCGTTCAAAGTTTTCAGGCGTTTGCGCGACATAAAAAAATCGCGGCGGCGATAACGCGCGACTAGCCCGACAACGGACGGATAATCTTCTTCGCCGTAACGCACGATGACATCACGAATCGAAGCGATTTTTTCGCCTTCCGCATCCAGAATCGGACGACCTAAAATCTGTGAAAGGTAAAGCATAACTCAAGAATATACGAAGATTACGGGATTTTAAAAGTAAAGTGAGCCGTGTGCGCAAATTGTCATAAATAAACGATTTTTTGTGGAATGTTTTCCGTTTTAGCAATTTCAATTAAGTATAGACGTTCGTATAAACGAGCGATTCAGGCATAGAACCCGTTCCAAACAAAAATACAAACCGCATAAAAATCAGCAAAATCGCCGCTATTTGTGAGTATAAATATGAAAAAGATTATTCTTTCTATCACCGCGCTCTGTTTACTGGCACTTTCCGCAACTGCTCAAAAAAGAGTTTTTGATAATTTCGATACCAAAGACGGCGTTCAGGTCGTCGTCAAACCGACCATTTTACAGATGCCTGCCGTTAAGCCGAAGAAAACCAAAACCGGTGATAAAAGACTGGTTCAAAAAACCGCGCAGACCGCAAAAACAATGGACGTGCGGGACGGTTTAGGCACGAAAACCGCAAATGCGGATTACACAAAAATGACGATGGGAACGGGAACGGCTCTGCGCGGTTTTACGACGGGCAGTTTGGAATATGACAATTATATCGTCGAATCGTCAAAACGCTACAACATTGATCCGCTTTTGATCTACGCACAGATGCACCAGGAATCTTCCTTTAAGTTAAAAGCGACTTCCTACAAAGGCGCGAGTGGTTTGATGCAGCTGATGCCGGCGACGGCGCGGCGGTTCGGCGTTACGAGTATCTACGACCCGAAACAAAACATTGACGCGGGCGTGAAATATATGCGCTGGCTTTTGAACACGTTCGGCGGCGATGTCGTGCTTGCGCTGGCAGGCTACAACGCGGGCGAAGGCGCGGTCTGGAAATACGGCAACCGCGTTCCGCCGTATCGTGAAACACAGGAATATGTCCGCCGCATCACGGCGCGTTACAATTCGATCTCAAATCCGAATTATGTCCGCACGGTCAAGACGGTTACAAATCAGCAAGCCGCCAAGCTCGAACAGAAAGAAACGAAACCGCTGACGGTTTATGAACCGAACGCGCTGGCGGTCAAAACGCCCGACGGGAAGATACGGCTCGTCAATCAATAATTTTGCAAAGTTTCTCACAGAAGAGTGAAACTCTTCTCCTCTTGTCTGAGAAGATTTGCGGTCGGCAGCGCTTGCCGACCGCTTTTTTTGTGCGAAATCCCCAACTGATGTATGATGTCAAAAAGTGGAAAGTGGATAGTTGATAGTGGAAAGTAAAAAAAAAACTATCCGCTATCAACTATCCACTTTCCACTAAATCTATGTTTTGCACAAAATGCGGCGCGAAAAACGGGACGGAAGCGGTTTACTGCCAGAAATGCGGCACGATGCTCGATGCGGAAGAAGAAACTCGGATCGCGCGGAAATCAATCGAAGAAAACGAACCCGAACAAGACGAGAAAAAGATTTTTTCAATCAGCCCGACACTGATGTTCGTTAAGATCGGCTATATTTTGGCGGCAATCGGCGCGCTTTTACTCGTGGCTTTATTTGCAATGATTCTGCCGTCGGTCTCAATTTGGATCGCCATTCCGATCGGGTTAGCCTTATTTTTGATTCCGGCGTTTTTTCATTTCAAACAAAAAATGGTGCGCTACACGCTGACCGATTCAAAGGTCGAAATTGACGAAGGCTTTATTTTTCAAAATTCGCGCAACGTTCCGCTGCGTTCGATTCAGGACGTTTCCGTTTCTTCGACAATTTCGCAAAGAATGCTCGGTTTCGGCAATCTCGTGATTGACAATGCCAGCGATGACAACACCAAGATCGTTTTGAAAAACATCAACACGCCGAAAAAATATGCTGACGCAGTTTTAAAACAGATGCGTTTGCTTGATAAGTAAAAATGACGAATCTTTTCCGAATAATCGAAGAATCCGTGCGGGAAATTTCGCCTGCCGTTTCAAATCGGAAAGTAACGGAGGCGCATTATATTTTATCGGAGGCTTTGCAGGAATTGACGGGCAAGGACGCGGGACCGAATTTTCATTCGTGGGCGGTTTGGGGATCAAAAAAAGCGGGTGTCACGATTCGTCAGGAAGACCTCGACAGTGCGCTCAAAAATGCGACGGTGGTTTCGGGAATTGTCGGTTTTGTTGTCGGACTGCTTGCCGCTTTTGTCGTTATTTACTTTTTTATTGAAACTTCGGTTTTGGTAACCGTCGGCTTGATTTTGCTCGGCGGCGCAATCGGCGCGTTCACGGGCGCATTAGCGGGCAGAGTGATTGCCCGTTATTCCAGAAGAGAGGCGGCACGCCTTATTTTGGAAGGCAATCGGACGGTTCTCGAAGACATCGGCGGAAAAACTGCCCGCTTTGTCGCCGATTTTGATGACAGAGATTTTAACGCCGGAAAATTAGACGAATTTTACAAAAATTTTACCGCCGGAAAAACTGCCAACGGTGGACAAAATCTTTTGCGCGAAGCATTTACGGCTTACACACAAGCGGCTTTAGCAAATCAGTTGGACGCGAAACGGCAATGGACTTGTTTCGGAAATTGTCTCGCGATTTTGCACGAACACATTCGGCTTCAGCCCTATATTTCCAAATCTTTGCCGTTTATCATTCGCCGCTGCGTAACACAGAGAATGATGACTTTTGATGTCGGTGAAATTTCGCTGTCGGTCGCCAGAGAATTTTCGGAGGCGGATGAAAACTATGCGGTTGTCGAATTGAACGAGGCGCAAAAAAAACAGTTGATTGATTTGATGAAACTCGAATGCTGTGCTGAAAATATAAATTCGGCATCGCTTTTTGATGAAACAAAAAGTTTTGCGGCGGATAATTGGACGCAAATTGAACAACGAATGCGGTATGTCTGGAAACTTTTCACGCGCTTTCATCTCGAACCGCAAGTTCGTTCAAAACCATTTTAGAATAATTTTATGAAAAGAATTTTTGTTACGGGCGGAGCCGGATTTATCGGCTCGGCTTTTATTCACCTTATTTTACGGGAAACCTCGGATGTCGAAATCGTTAATTTCGACGCTTTAACTTACGCGGGAAATCCTGAGAATTTAACGGGCGTTGACGAAACGCGCCATACGTTCGTGAAAGGCGATATTTGCGATAAAGCGGCGGTTTTAGCGGCTTTACCCGATGATTGCGAAGCGATTTTTAACTTCGCCGCCGAATCGCACGTTGACCGCTCGATCTCTTCGGCGGACGAATTCGTTTTGACGAACGTTCTCGGAACACAGGTTCTGCTCGACGCGGCGCGCGCCCGAAATGTCCGTCGTTTTATTCAGGTTTCGACCGACGAAGTGATGGGCAGTTTGCCCGACGAAAGCAATCTCTACTTTACGGAAATTTCGCCCTTGAAACCGAATTCGCCGTATGCCGCATCAAAGGCAGCGGCAGAGCATTTCGTCCGCGCGGCGCGGGAAACTTTCGGACTCGATACTGTGATTACGCGGTGCGGAAATAATTACGGTCCGCGCCAATTTCCCGAAAAACTGATCCCTTTGATGATCTCGAACGCGATGAACGACGAACCTTTGCCGGTTTACGGCGACGGGCGAAATGTGCGCGACTGGATTTATGTCGAAGACCACGCACGGGCGATTTGGCTCGCCTTTGAGCGCGGCAAAGCGGGCGAGATTTACAACATCGGCGCACGCAACGAGCAATATAATATTGATGTCGTCAAAGCGATCTTGGACGCGCTCGGAAAGCCGCACAGTTTGATAAAATTTGTCGCCGACCGGCTCGGACACGACCGCCGTTACGCGATTGAAGCCGATAAAAGCGAAACGGAATTGGGCTGGAAACCGCTCACGAATTGGGAAGAAGGCTTGCAGAAAACTATCGAGTGGTATCAGGAAAATCAGGAATGGGTAGCGCATATCCGCAACGGCGCGTATCGTGATTATTACCAAAAAATGTACGGCGCGAGTTTGAAATAAATTATGAAAATTCTCATCACGGGCGCAAACGGAATGGTTGCCAAAGCAACCGCGAAATACTGCGAATCAATCGGCGACGAAGTTGTTGCAGCAACACGTCAAGAACTCGATATTGCGGATAAAGACGCGGTTTTAGACAGATTACGACGCGAAAATTTTGACGCGGTGATAAACTGCGCGGCTTTTACGGATGTTGACGGAAGCGAAACGAACGTCGAAAAATGCTACGCGGCAAATTCTGTCGGCGTTGAAAATCTTGCGCTCGGCGCAAAGGAAATTGACTGCGCGTATGTCACGATTTCAACCGATTATGTTTTCGACGGCGCAAATTCCGGATTTTACACGCAGCGCGACGCACCGAATCCGCAAAGCGTTTACGGGCAGGCGAAGCTCGACGGCGAAATTCGCGCTCGCAATGCTTACGCGCGCTCGATGATCGTCCGTTCGGGGTGGATTTACGGATACGGCGGGACGAATTTTCTGAGCGTGATGCACAATCTTTTAGCGGAAGGAAAATCCATCAAAGCGATTTTTGATTCTTTCGGAACGCCGACCTTTGCGAACGATCTCGCAAAACGTTTGCGCGAACTCGCCGAACTCGATCTGCCGTGCATTTTTCACGTCACGAACGCGGGCGAAGGCGCAAGTTATGCGGGTTTCGCCGAAAAGGTTTGCGAACTGAAAGGTTTTGACAAAAATCTTTTGGAATATGCCTCAGCCGACAGTTTGAAACGACCCGCACCGCGACCGAAATCTTCAAAATTAGCGTGTTTATTCAGTGAAAGATTAGGCTTGAAACCGCTGCCGCATTGGGAAAATGCGCTGGCAGAATTTTTAGAGGGGAAAAGGGAAAGAGGTTAAAAGGGGCTTTGCACAAAAATAGGCGAAAAAGTCGAAAGCCGGCGACGAATTCTTCATTCTACATTCTTCATTAAATGCAGTCAATACCTGCTTAAAAATGTAAAATGCAGAATGTAAAATTGATAATGATTTATCACACCAATGCTTTAAATTGTTTTTTGTGCAAAGCCCTTAAAAGGGAAAAAGTCAGGCGAGATTAATCGCAAGACTCTTCCCTTTTTCCCTTTTTAACCTTTCGTCGTGTGAATCGAAGAAACCGTTTCGACTTCTTCCAAACGCGGAGTCGAATCGTCTTCCGGCGAATTGTAATAATTGTAAGTATAGCCGTAGCCGTAATAGCCGTATTCGACCGAATCGGATTTAATGCCGTTCAGGACAACGCCGTAAATCCGCGCCCCGATGTTCGCCAGACGCTGTTTGAAGCGGCGCATCAGGTGAATCGAACTCTTGCCTGCCATCGCGACCAGCACCACGCCGTCAACAAGCGTCGAAAGAATCGCCGCGTCGGTAAACGAAATCGCGGGCGGCGAGTCAATAATGACGTGTTTGAAATTGCCCTTTAAGAACTGCAAAAGGTTTTTCATTTCCTGTGAACTCAGAAGTTCAGCCGGATTCGGCGGAATCGGACCGCTCGTGATGATTTTCAGCTTCGGCAATCCGGGATACGGTTTCATCAGCAAATCCGTGTTTTTCTCGCCCGACAGATAGTTTGTCAAACCGGCTGTGTTTTCCAGTTCGAAATGACTGTGCAGACGCGGACGGCGCAAATCGCAATCAATAATCACGACATCCGCGCCCGATTGGGCAAGCGTGATCGCCGTGTTGATCGCCGTCGTCGTTTTACCTTCCGAAGGCTGCGACGATGTGACGAGAATCGTCTGCGGCGGTTTTCCGGCGGATGAGAACAAAAGCGAGGTGCGCAGATGGCGATAAGCCTCAGCCATCGCCGAACGCGTATCTTCGAGCGCAATCAGCGCGGTTGAATTTACTCCGGTGCCGTTTTTTCCGGGTAAAAGTTTGCGCTTTTCACTTGTCGCCTGATGCGGAATCAGCGCCAGCGTCGGCAATCCGAGATGTCTGCCGACATCGTCCGAAGTGCGGATCGAATCATCCAGATAGTCGAGCAAAAACGCCAGACCGATGCCCGCCGCCAGCGAAACCAGAAACGCAACAATAATGTTGCGGTTTCTTTGCGGTCCAATCGGTTCGGTGGGTTTCATCGCGGCGGTGATGACCTGTAAATTATCGGGACGACCGCTGCTGATTGCCAATTCCTGTTCTTTTTGGCGTTGGGTATAGGTATCGAGCAATCCGCGATTGGTTTCGATTTCACGTTTCAAGGTCGTTAGTTTTGTTTCCGCAACGCCCGAAAGATTAGCTTGCGAAGCTTCGTTCGAATAATCAGCCCGAAGCTGTGCTTCGCGGCGCTGAGCGGCTTGAAACTGCGCCCGCAATCCGGTTACTACTTCGTTTTCGGCATTTTTAATGAGTTTTGAGCCTTCGGATTCGATTTTCTCGATAATGTCTTTTTGAAGATTTCCTTTCTGGGTTTCAAGTTCCTGGATTTGCGCTGCCACAATTTTTACGTCCTTATATTCTGGAGTGTATCTTACCAAAAGTTCTTGACGCTTTGCCTGCGCTTCCTTTATTTTTGTGTCGAGGTCTTCGACGCGTTTTTCTAAATCGGCTTGGCGTTTAAGATTTTGTTCGCGCGCCGCCAAAATCGCTTGATTGTTGGGAACGACCGATAAAATTCCGCCTTTGCCGTCGCTGGATTTGACGGCGGCTTCATACTGCGCCTGAATTTTGCGTCGTTCGTCTTCCGCCGCCAGCAAGTTTGAACTGATGGTTTGCAGGCGTTCGGCATTAAAATCATTTCCTTTGCCGTCGCGTAGCGGAATATTGAACTCCTGCATATTTTTGATGTAGTCAATTTCCTGACCGGCAATCGTTTCTCTCAAATCTTCGATTGATTTGGTCAATTCGTCATATTGCTGTTTCGCGCCGCTGGTAGCAAGTTCGGCATCTTTTTCGATGAACATTTCCGCAGTTTTATCGGCGACTTTGGCGGCGAGTTCGGGATTGGTGCTTTGAATGCTGATGTTAACAAGATTCGTGCGGTCAACCGGTTCGACTCTCAAGCCGCTCAGAAACATTCCGGCATAATTGTTGGCGCGGTCGGTTTCTTCCGGTGTCAGCACGATTTTGTTTGACGTGGCGGAAGACTCGGAATTTTCGGTCAGGACGGGCAAAGACGATTCTTTGCCGGTTGTCGTTTTGTCGTTCGAGAAAAGCGAGCGGAGCGTTGTCAAGATGCCCTTATTTTGGTTGGCAAAAAGATTCGGGTCGCGGTGCAGTCCGAGACGAACAACCACATCGCGCATCAGATCGGGATTTTGCAGAAGTCTTAACTGTGTGTTCGTATAATTTACATCGCCGCCGAAATTGATGTTGATCGCGTCTTTCTGCGTAACTTTCGGCTTGGGCGGTTCGATGATCATCGTCGTCTGCGCTTCAAACTGCGAAGGCAGACGATACATATAAAATGCGACGACGGACGTAACTAAAATCGCCAATGCCAGAATCAGCGGCAGGCGTTTGTAGATGACATTGAAATATTCACGAAGCGAGCGCTGCTCGCTAAATTCTTCTTCTTCGTAAATCGGTGAGTAAGCCGCAGGGTATGCGTGTGTGGAAAGCTGAACCTCTTTGGCAGTCGGCAAAGGCAGCAGCCGCTCGTTTTTATCCATACTTCTTTAATAAAACCTCTTAATCTGACTCAAATTGGGAAACTTATTTTATACCACATTTGTGCCGCGACTATCTGTTAATTTTTAACAAACATTAGAAAATATACAATTTTTTTGACCGCAAGGCAAAAATTTTCATCTAACCAACAGCTCGCTTTTGTTTCAAGATAAGCGCAAATGGTATAGTAATTAATTTGCTAAAATTTATTTATTTTTCAATTTATACACATATATGATAGGAATTTCCGAAATAGAAACCATCAATGCAAATCAGGATTTTGATTTGGGCGTAGTCGGTTTCAAGTTCTCAGATCTGTTCGATGCGATAAAGCTGCGTGAGTTAGCCGAAAAGTTTTACGATGAGGTAAAAGAAGAAAATCCGCTGCTGCACGATGCCCTGACAAAATACGTCGAAGCGCGCGGCGCGGGCTATGAAAAAAGAGTCGAATCGAATATTCTGACCGATTCCGCGCCGTATCTGTCGCGTTTTATCGCCAAAATGTTCGGCATTACTCGTGAGCGCGAACAGTTTGAGCGCGAAATTACCGAGCAAAATCCGATCTGGAAATACAAATTTTTCGTCCAGCGCCGCGCGATCAAAAAATACACGGCGGAAAAAATTGCCGAATTGAACGAAGCGGAATTAAACGAAGCCTTGCGCGAATTTAAGTTTGCCGCGTTTGACGAAACTCTGGTTTACGACGAAGAACTGGCGGTTTCATACATTACCGACAAACTTGTTCAGGCGGAAGAGGTTTTGACGAAAGATCAGGAAATCACGGCGGAAATCCGCGAAACCTTGAACAAAGTCGCTAAGGCTTACGATAAATTAAAGGAAAAAACTTTCGGCGAGGTTTTTGAACGCAACATTATCGAAATCGAAGGCACGGGCGAAATCTTGCAGGTCAAAGCCGTTCTGCAAATCCTCGAAGCGTGGTCGGCGATCCAGTTTCACGGTCGCCGGAAAAAATGGCATTCGTTCAAAATTCCGCATCCGCTCGATTATCAAAATCTCGTGCATCTGATCCATCCCGAACCGAAACTGCACAATATTATGCGCGGTCGGACGGAAGATATGCGCCGCCGCGACGGTTTCAAATTGACCGACGACCGCGGCACGCAGCGCGACGCGCTTTATGAAGTTGATTATTGTCTGATCTGCCACGAACGCGATAAAGACAGCTGCTCGACAGGCTTGCGGGAAAAAGACGGAAGCGCGAAACGCAATCCTCTGGGGATTAAAACCGAAGGCTGCCCGCTCGACGAAAAAATCTCGGAAATGCACTTGATGAAAAGGCAGGGCGATTCGATCGCAAGTCTTGCGCTGGTCACGATCGACAATCCGATGTGCGCCGGAACCGGACACCGCATCTGCAACGATTGTATGAAAGGCTGCATTTTCCAGAAACAGGAGCCGGTCAACATTCCGCTTGCGGAAACGGCGAGCTTAACCGACGTTTTGAATCTGCCTTACGGTTTTGAAATTTATAACTTGCTGACGCGCTGGAATCCGATCAATGCGAAACGCCCGTATCAATTGCCGTATAACGGAAAAAATGTTCTGGTCGTCGGGCTTGGTCCGGCGGGCTACACGCTCGCGCATTATCTTCTCAATGAAGGCTTCGGCGTGATCGGCGTGGACGGTTTGAAGATCGAGCCGCTGCCGAAAGATTGGACGGGAAATTTAGGAAAGACCGCGCCGAAACCGATCAAAAATCTGGCGGAGATCACCGACGATCTGGACGAACGAATTTTGTCGGGTTTCGGCGGCGTTTCGGAATACGGCATCACGGTTCGCTGGGACAAGAATTTTCTGACGATGATGCAGCTTATGTTGTTCAGACGCAAGCGTTTCCGCGCTTACGGCGGCGTCCGTTTCGGCGGCACGCTGACGATCGAGGACGCGTGGGATTTTGGGTTCGACCATATCGCGATCGCGACCGGCGCGGGTCGTCCGACGATCGTACCGATGAAAAACAATCTGATTCGCGGCATTCGGCAGGCGTCCGATTTTTTGATGGCTTTGCAACTCACGGGCGCGTTCAAAAAGGACACGCTTTCCAATCTTCAGGTGCGGCTGCCGGCGGTCGTCATCGGCGGCGGTTTGACGGGCATTGACACGGCGACCGAAACTTTCGCGTATTATCCGATTCAAGTTGAGAAAATGCTCGAAAACTTCGAAGCGATTGCCGAAGACCGGGGCGAAGAAGCGGCTTGGGCGGCTTTTGACGAGGAAGAGAAAAAAGTTTTCGCCGAATTTCTGGTTCACGGCAAAGCGATTCGCGAGGAACGCAGACGCGCTTCCGAAGCGGGCGAAACACCGAATTTCGTACCGCTGATTCAATCCTGGGGCGGCGTTTCGCTGGTTTACCGCAAGCGCCTGCAGGATTCGCCCGCGTATCGCCTTAATCACGAAGAAGTTCAAAAGGCACTGGAAGAAGGCATCAACTTTGTCGAGCTGATGTCGCCGACCGAAGCCGTGCCGGACGAATACGGCGCGATCAAAGCCTTGGTTTTTGAAAAACAGATCTACGACGCGGAAAGCGGAAAATTCTCCGCCGCCGGCGAATTTGAAACGCTTGCCGCACGAACCGTCTGCGTTGCGGCGGGCACTAGTCCGAATGTCATTTACGAAAAAGAAAAACCCGGCACGTTCAAACTCGACGAATGGCGGCAGTTTTTCCAGCCGTTCAGATTGGAAAAAAACGGCGACGGCAATTTTCATCTGCACGAAACCGCGAAAGGCGAAGAAGGATTTTTCACGTCGTATGAAAAAGACGGAAAATTCATCACCTATTACGGCGACAATCACCCGAAATACGCCGGAAATGTCGTCAAAGCGATGGCTTCGGCAAAATTTGGTTATCCGAAAGTCGTCGAAATTTTTGAAGAAGAACTGGCGACACGCGGCGATTTGCCGCAAACGGAAAAAGACGCGATCTTCGACCGTTTGGAAGCGACTTTGGACGAAGAACTTCGCGCCTATGTTGTCAAAGTTGACCGTCTGACGCCGACGATCGTTGACGTGATCGTTAAAGCGCCCCTGCAGGCGCGAAAATTCGAGCCGGGACAGTTTTATCGTCTGCAGAATTTTGAGACGAGTGCGCCGGTCGTCGGCGGTAAACGTCTGATGATGGAAGGTTTGGCGCTGACCGGCGCGTGGACGGACAAGGAAAAAGGCTTGCTTTCGATGATCGTGCTCGAAATGGGAACCTCGTCGCGGCTTTGTTCGCTACTCAAAGAAGGCGAAGAAATTCTCGTTATGGGACCGACCGGAACGCCGACCGAGATTCCCGAAAACGAAACCGTTTTACTCGCAGGCGGCGGATTAGGAAATGCCGTCTTGTTTTCGATCGCGAAGGCTCTGCGCGAAAACAATAACGAAGTTATTTATTTCGCGGGTTACAAAAACAGCGCGGATCTCTTTAAACGCGAAGAGATCGAAAACGCGACCGACAAGGTCGTCTGGGCTTCGGATGCCGGCGTCGAGATCGAACCGAACAGACCGCAGGACGCGCATTTTCGCGGCAACATCGTCCAGGCGATGATCGCTTACGCCGAAGGTAAATTGGGCGCGCAAACCGTCGATCTGAAAGATGTTGACCGCATCATCGCGATCGGTTCCGACCGGATGATGAACGGCGTCAAGGAAGCGCGCTACACGGCTCTGAGACCTTTCCTGAAGCCCAATCACACGGCGATCGGCTCAATTAACAGCCCGATGCAGTGTATGATGAAGGAAGTCTGCGCGCAGTGTCTCCAAAGACACGTCAACCCGCACACGGGCGAAGAATTTTTCGTTTTCTCGTGTTTCAATCAGGATCAACATCTCGATTTTGTTGACTTCAAGAATTTGAACGACCGCCTGCGGGCAAATTCGATTCAGGAAAAACTGTCGAATATGTGGCTCGATAAGATTTTCAAAAACGAAAGCCTGAAAACGAGTTAGCAGCAATTGACCACAAAGGCACAAAGGGCACAAAGAAATCAAAAATTAAAATCTTTGTGTTCTTTGTGCCTTTGTGGTGAAAAAACTTTTGCTTTTTGTAAAATCAAAGTTGTAAATTCAAAACAATGACCGAAGAAGAAGCATTCGAGAAGGTTTATTCGCGCCGCACTTCGGCGATGGGAACGAGCCTGGCGGACGAGCCGGATCGCGATTTGGGGTTCGGCGACAAGGTGGCGCGCGAAACCAGGCTTCGCTTTCTAAACCGCGACGGCTCGTTCAACGTCCAGCGCAAAGGTCTGCGGGCGACCTCGCTGCTCAATCTCTATCATTATTTGCTCACAATGTCGTGGACAAATTTTCTTCTGCTCGTCCTGCTTTTGTATTTTTTGAGTAATGTCGTGTTCGGTTTTGTGTACGGTCTGCTCGGGGTCGGTTCGCTCGTCGATACGTCGGAACTTCCGATCGAAAATATTTTTCTGCGCGGATTTTTCTTTAGCGTGCAGACTTTTGCGACCATCGGCTACGGCACGATTCATCCGGTCGGCGTTGTTCCTAACTTACTCGTAACCATCGAATCTTATTACAGTCTGCTGGCAAACGCGCTGATTACCGGGCTTGTTTTCGCGCGTTTTTCGCGTCCCGAGGCGAAAATTATTTTTAGCGAAACGGTCGTCATCGCGCCTTATCGGAACATCACGGGTTTGATGTTTCGGCTCGTCAATAACCGAAATAATCAGCTTATCGAGCTCAAAGCGCAGGTTTTATACGCGCGTTTCGTCGAAGAAGACGGAAATTTCGTGCGGCGTTTCGATTTGCTGAAGCTCGAACGCGATAAAGTTTCGTTTCTGCCGCTCGCGTGGACGATCGTTCATCCGATTGACAAAGATTCGCCGCTTTACAATCGCACGGAAGCCGATCTGGAAAAAGCGGACGCCGAGATTCTCGTGATTTTAAGCGCCGTTGACGAAACGTTTGCACAGTCGGTTCACACGCGCACGTCATACAAGATCAGCGAAATAAAGTTCGGCTATAAATTTGCGAATCTCTATAATCAAACGACCAATGACGAGCCGATCACGATCGACGTTCGCAAATTGTCGGAAATCGAAAAGGTTTGATCTTACGCCGGTTCAGCTTAAAACCCGGGTTACTACTTTTCATCTTTTTCAATTTTTTCATCCGACTTATCAGCTTTTTCGGAATTGTCCGACGCCAGATCTTCTTTTTCCGTGTCCGGTTTTCCGGCTTCATTGCCCTTTCCGGCGGAAATCTTATTGGCAACGGCGTTTATCACGCCGCCGATCAGGATGACGAACGCCGTCAGGTAAAGCCATAACAATAAAATAATTATCGCGCCGAGCGAGCCGTAAGTTGCCGCGTAGGAATCGAAATAAGCGAGATAGATGCGGAATCCGAAAGAAAATAAAAGCCAGAGCGCGACCGCCGCGACTGCGCCGGGCGTGATCCATTTCCACGCGAAAGGCTCGTGATTCGGGACGAATGCGTATAGAAAAGCGAACGCCAGCAACAAAGCGGCGATGATCAAAAGAAACGAAAGAAAACCCGCGACATACGGCGCGGAGTTTTCGAGACCCGCGCCCGTCAGCACGGAAGTCAAAAAACTCGTTCCGTAAAAAATCGTCGCGATGACAACGATCACCAGAATCGTCAGTCCGAGCGTCAGAAGCACCGAAACGAGTTTGTATTTCCACCACGAACGGGTTTCTTCGAGATCGTAAACGTCATTTAAAACGATCCGCACGCTGTCAATTCCGGCGGATGCCGACCATAACGCAAGCAAAAAACCGAAGGTCAGTTTTCCGCCCGAACTTTCCTGCACGACTTCCGACAGAGTTTGCTCGATCAGCGTCACGGCGGAAGCCGGTATGATCCCGCGCAAATAAACAAAAAGCTCCTGCCGCATATCTTCCGCCGAACCGAGAACCAGACCGAACAGGCTGAGCAGAAACAAAAGCAGCGGAAAAAGCGCGAAGATAAAATAAAACGCGATTTGCGCGGCATTGCTGACAACGTCTTCCGCCATCGCTTCGGCGTAAACCTTTTTTAGGAAATCCAGTTTAAAGAATCGCTTGAAATCAGTCTTCATACTCGAAACCCGCAAGAACAAACTTTTGTAATGAAAGTCCGGAAGCAAAAGACGTTCCACCGGACGGGGAACAAGAATTGCTCGAATGATCTGTCAAAAAGGAGGAAAAAATGGCAAAAAATAAACGAAACACGACGGCTGAGCAAAAAGCGAAAACCGAAGAAAAACAAGTAAAAATCGAACCGAGCGAATCAAAAACCTCGACGAAAACCGGCGACCCCGGACGCACGCACGGCAAAGCCGAGGGCGAGGACGACGAATCGGCGACGAAATAAACTGCCTTTTTATAAACATAGCGAAACAATACACGTTGAAAATTTGTGTATCGTTTCGCTATATTTATTCACCTTGCGAACGGGATTTAAGCCGCCGTTTAATTTATAATTTATTCAAAATGTTCACAGGCATAATTGAAGAATTGGGAAAGATCGCGTCGCTCGAAAAACACACGGACGGCGCGAAGATAAAAATTTCGGCGAGTGTCGTTGCAAAAGATACGAACGAAGGCGATTCGATTGCGGTCAACGGCGTTTGTCTGACGGCTTTGGATGTTAAAACTGACAGTTTTACGGCGGATGTTTCCCGCGAAACGCTCGATAAATCAACTTTGGGACGATTGAAAAACGGCGCGAAAGTTAATCTCGAACGCGCCGTCACGCCGACCACGAGATTAGGCGGACATATCGTGCAAGGTCACGTCGATTCGCGCGGAAAATTCGTTTCGGCTGTGCAGAACGGCGATTTTTGGACGGTTCGCGTATCGTTTCCGAAAGAGATCGGGCAGTATCTGGTCTATAAAGGCTCGATCTCGGTCGAAGGCATTTCGCTGACCATCGCCGCGCTCGGCGCAGATTTTTTTGAGATCGCGGTGATTCCGAAAACCTGGGAAATGACGAATCTTTCGGACTTAAAAGCGGGTGACGAAGTAAATCTCGAAGCTGACGTGATCGCCAAATACGTCGAGCGAATTTTGCTTTACGGCAGACGGGAAAGCGGCGAAAATATTACGATGGAAAAACTTGCAAAACTCGGATTCGTAAAATGATCGAAATTATTGAGGCTGAAACCGAAGAACAAATTGAGCAGACACGCGGGCTTTTTCGCGAATATGAAGCGTGGTTCGGAATGGATCTTTGTTTTCAGAATTTCGACGAAGAGGTCGCGAATCTGCCGGGAAAATACGCCGCGCCCGAAGGTCGTCTGTTTCTCGCTTTTTCGGATGAAAAGCTCGCGGGCTGTATTGCGCTCAGAAAGTTGGAAAACGGCGTTTGCGAGATGAAGCGGCTTTTCGTGCGTAGCGAGTTTCGCGGGCAGAAGATCGGCGTTCTGCTGATCGAAAAATTGATCGCCGAAGCGCGGGAAATCGGTTACGAACGAATGCGGCTAGACACTTTTCCGGCGAAAATGGGGAAAGCCGTAAGTCTTTACGAATCTTACGGCTTTCGCGAAATTCCGCCTTATTATCACAATCCTTACGGCGAAACTCTTTTTATGGAGCTCGATCTACTCGGCTAAACCAGCCGTCTGTCCGAGCGTCAGGTGCAGCGGGAAGAATTCGTGAAAATCTTCGCTTTCGACCGGATGCCCGCAGACCGAGAAGTTCAATCCCAGGCGGCGAAACGCCATTTCCTCACGCAGCGCTTCGCGGTCGAACCCGAGCGCCAGACGGCTCAGATTGTTGACCTGTTTGCGCGGAAGTTTTTCGTCCATCATCGCGGTTTGAAAAGCGAAAGCCGCCATAATCACCGACGAGCGTTTGAGATCTTCCTCGATCACGCGGTCGGAAACGTCCTGCGTCGTGTGCCACGTTCTGCCGGTGTATTCGATCGGATCCTGAATAAATTGGAAACCCGGAAGCCCGACCGCGTCGAACGCCAGATGATCGGTTCCGCCGACGCTCTGCGCGGAGATCGTCGTCGAATTCCATTCGCGGAAACTTTGCAGCCACGGACGGAAAATCGAGCGAAGCTGTTCGTTGCCCTGCAGGTTGATGCCGCGAATTTGTCCCGTGCCGTTGTCTAAATTGTAGTAAGCCGAGAATTTATCGTGGTCGGGTTTGGCAGTAACTTGGCGATTCGCGCCCTGTCCGGTCGCTTCGGCGAGGTATTTTGAAACATAGCCGCGCGAACCCAAAAGTCCCTGTTCTTCGCCCGTCCACAGCCCGATGCGGATCGTCCGGCGCGGTTTCAAGCCCGAAGCCTGAATAATGCGCATCGCTTCCATCGCGACCGTCACGCCCGTGCCGTTGTCGGTCGCGCCCGTTCCCGCATGCCACGAATCGAGATGTGCGCCGACCATCACGATTTCGTCCTTCAAATCCGTTCCCGGAATTTCGGCAATCGTGTTGTAGCCTTGCAGATCGTCTTCGTTAAACTGCGCCCGCAGATCAACCGTCATACGAACTTTGACACCTTGCTGGGCGAGTCTGGCGACGCGGTTGTAATGTTCGACCGCCGCGACAATCTGCGGGATGATTTTCGGCGCGTCCGGGCTGTAAACGCGCATCGGATTCGGTGTCGGCGGCGTTCCCGGAGTTGCGGGAGGTGGCGGCGGCAGAACCGCGCCCATCACGCGAATCGTTCCCGAATCAAGCGAGCTGGCTTCGACCAGAACCGCCGCGCCTTCGTCGTAAGCCATCTGAAATTTCTTGTTATTGAGCTGAATCGCGGCTTGGATCGCGGGTGTAAAGTTAAAACCGCCCTGACCTTGCGGCGATTCGGGCGCGTTTGCCAACGCGAGCAGTGATTTGTCATCGTGCCGCGTCGCAACATTCTCAAAACCGGGTTTGATTTCTCTGATCGCGCTCGTAAAAACGATCGCGCCTTTCAGTTTTCCGCGATATTTTTCCAGATCGGCTTCGGTTTTGACATCCATATAAATGACATCACCCGTCACCGCGCCTTCGGCAATCGTGGTTGTCGGCTGTGCGTTTTTCTTCGATTTGCCGGTCGGCTGCGAAACGACTTCGACGGTCGTACTCGGCGACCACGCCTTCGGGTATGAATGAAACGGAACCTGTTCGGGTTCAACGAGCGACGCTTCGTATTTTTTGACCGTCCAACCGCGCCCGAACGTTCCCCACGGATCAACCGTGGCGTTCTGGATTCCCCATTCGGTCAATTTGTCCTTTGTCCAATTATTGGCGCGTTTTTGCGCGGGCGAATTCGTCAGGCGCGGTCCGATGACATCCGTCAGATAGCGCAAAGTGTTCATTGCCTGCGAGCGTTTCGTGCCTTCGTCAATGATTTTATTGATTGCCTCGTTAGTTGGCGACGGCGTTTGCCCGAGAACCAAACCCGGCAAAAGCAAAGAAACCAACAACGAAACGACTATAAATTTGTGTCGTAACATATATTCTCCTGAAATAATATAGAAATTTTTTGCTGAAAAGCGTTGTGGAGTTAGACGTAAGTTGTTTCAAAAATGTTTCAAAAAATCAGTTCGTCTTCCAAGTGAGCGTATAAGCGGGCGGAACATTTTTGACGATCAGCTTGCTTCGGCGCGATTTGCCGTAATGATTCCGCATAAATTCGCGCAACTTGATCGCCGACGGCATATAGTAGCCGTGCGCGTATTGAAACGTGCGAAACATACAGCCTTTCTGCATAAATTTATCAACCTGCGAGAGAATTCTTTCGCCGACCTCGTTCGGCAAAGAAACGAACGGCAGACAGCAGATGATATAACCGACTTTGCCCAGACCCGATTTTTTGTGGATCGAATAAGCGTCGCAGGCGTTTCCCGCAACGATTTTCAAATCCTCAAAATTATGATTAAGCGTTTTGACCAGATTTTTGTCGAGTTCGATGCCGAGATATGAGTTTTTATTCCGAACGCGGCTTTGCAGAAATTTGGTGATCGCGCCCGTTCCGACTCCGAGTTCAAGCACGACGTTATCTTCGTCCGGCTCGATTCCGTCAATCATTTTCGCGGCAAGTTCGGGCGAAGACGGCGCGATTGCGCCGACTTTGAGCGGGTTCTTTAAAAATGCTTGTAAAAATTGAAAGTTTTCGTTCATTCCGAAAATCTACTTAGCCGGAATCGAAACTTCAGATTCGTTGGCATTTACGGCATTTGCGTCTGCAACCGAGATTTTATAATCGCAAGCCTCGTTTTGGCAATAGCGAATCGTGCCTTCCTTCTTTGTGGTCTTTTCTAAAATGAACGGCGCGGCGCATTTCGAACACGGTTCGGCAATCGGCTTGTCCCAGAAAACCGCGTCGCATTTCGGATAATTCGTGCAGCCGTAAAAGACTTTTCCGCGTTTTGATTTTTTGACGGCGATTTCGCCTTTGCCGCATTTCGCGCACGGAACGCCGGTCGTTTCGCGCTTGATGTAATCGCATTTCGGATAATTCGAACACGAAATAAACTCACCAAAACGTCCTTGTCTGATGACCAGTTTCGCGCCGTCTTTCGGACAGATTTCGTCAATCTCGACGGGCGCGGCTTTTTGAATCGCTTCGCCGCTTTTTCGGTCAATCTTGCGGATATTTTTGCATTCGGGATAACCCGTGCAGCCGTAAAACGAACCGAAGCGACCTTTTTTCAGAGCCATCGGCTTGCCGCATAATTCGCAATTCTGCACTTCCGTTTCTTCCGCCGCCGCACCGTTTGCTCCGGCTTCCTGCGTTTGACCGTTGGCATCAGCTTTCTTCGCTCCGACTTCCCGCGTCGTTTTGCATTCGGGATAATTCGAGCAAGCCAAAAACTGCCCGAAACGTCCGAATTTGATGACCATCGGCAAACCGCATTTTTCGCAGATTTCGTCGGTCGGAATCGAAACTTTCTTTTTGTTTTTGATGCTTTCCTCGGCGGTTTTTAGGTCGGTCGAGAATTTGTCGTAAAACCCGCGCAGCGCGTCGCGCCAATTCAGCTTGCCTTCCTCGATCTCGTCGAGCTGGGTTTCCATCCGCGCCGTGTAAGCCTCGTTGAAAATGTCGTCAAAACTTGCGACGAGCAAATCGTTGACGGTCGTTCCGAGCGGTGTCGGATGAAAACGTCCTTCGAGGCGTTCGACATATTCGCGGTCCTGGATCGTCGTCATGATCGCCGCGTAGGTCGAAGGTCGCCCGATGCCTTTTTCTTCCAGAGCCTTAACCAGAGTCGCTTCCGTAAAACGCGGCGGCGGTTCGGTAAAATGCTGTTCGGGCGTAATTTTGTTTAGTTTTAATTGCTCGTCTTTTTCGACTTTCGGCAAAGTTTTTTCTTCGTCGTCATCTTCGCCGTCGGTAGGTTTTTCGTCGCGTCCTTCCTGATAAACTTTCAGAAAACCGTCGAATTTCTGCACCGAACCGGTCGCGCGGAACGTAAAGCGTCCGGCTTTGATGTCAATCGTCGTCTGGTCGAAAAGTGCCGGCATCATCTGCGAAGCGACAAAGCGTTGCCAGATCAGGCGGTAAAGTTTCAGTTCGTCAGGCGAAAGATAATTTTTTAAAGATTCCGGCGTGCGGTTCACATCGGTCGGGCGAATCGCTTCGTGCGCGTCCTGCGCGCCGCCTTTGGTTTTGTAAAAATTCGGTTTTTCGGGCAGATAATTTTGTCCGAAACTTCCGCCGATAAAATCGCGGACTTCGGCAAGTGCGGCATCCGAAACACGCGTCGAATCGGTTCGCATATAAGTTATCAGTCCGACCGCGCCTTCCGCGCCGATCTCGACGCCTTCGTAAAGTTTCTGCGCGACCATCATCGCTTTTTTGACGGGAAAACTCAGTTTCCGCGCCGCTTCCTGCTGCAGTTTTGAAGTGATAAACGGCGGTGTCGCGTTGCGCTTGCGTTCTTTCGTCGTCACCGAATCAACAACGTAATTTTCTTTTTCGGCTTCTTCGACGATTGATTTGGCAGTCGCTTCGTCTTTAATGTGCGTTTCGTTTTTCTTCAAATCTTGGTCGAAACCGCTCGTTTTAACCGTCAAATCTTCGATCTTATAAAGCCGCGCATCGAATTTCGGCGGCAGAGCGGCGGAAAGATTTGCGATGATCGTCCAATATTCGGTCTGGACAAACGCTTCGATTTCGCGTTCGCGTTCGACAACCAGACGCACGGCAACCGTCTGCACGCGTCCTGCCGAAAGTTTTCCGCCGATGGTTTTCCACAAAATCGGCGAAACTTTATAACCAACTAATCTATCCAAAACTCGCCGCGCCTGCTGTGCGTCAACTAAATCTTGATTGACCTGCTTCGGAATTTTGAATGCTTCTTGAATCGCTTTCTTCGTGATTTCGTTGAACATCACGCGGAAAACTTCTTTTTTCGGCTTTTTCGGAACGATCTCTTCGGCGAGATGCTGGCAAATCGCTTCGCCTTCGCGGTCGGGGTCAGCCGCGAGATAGATCGTGTCGGCTTCTTTGGCGGCTTTTTTCAGATCCGACACCGTTTTTTTGTTGTTGCGCTTTTTAATGTCGGGAATAACTTCATACATCGGCTCGAAATTATTCTCGATGTCCACGCCGAGTTCTTTGGTGGGTAAATCCTTAATATGACCAATCGAAGCAAGCACTTTGTAATCGCTTCCGAGGTATTTGTTGATGGTTTTCGCTTTTGCCGGCGATTCGACGATAACTAAATTCTTTGCCATTTTTTGAAAAAAATATGTCAGACGCTTTTTTTCGCGCTGACATTCTGACTTCTAACACTTAAAAATACTCCGTGTCAATCCGCAGACAGATTATTTACCCAAACTTAAAAATCGTTTCGTGGCTCTGATGAGAATTTGCCGCGGCGGGTTTGCCGCTCATCTGACAGCTTTTATTCGCTTTTGTTTTTTCGTGAATCGATCAGGCGCGCCGCCTCGGAAAGCGTTAAAGCGTCGAATTCGAATTGCCGCCAAACTTCGGCTTGCGGATCAAAAGTGTGAATTATGTTTGTCGAACCGTTATTTAAATACGCCAGAATTTGCAGTTCGCCCGTTTCGGTTTCGACGAATTTTACTTCCCGGATCGTTTCTTCGGGCGCGGATTTTTCCGGTTTGTCGTCGAGTTTTCCTAATGCTTCGGACATTTCATCGAGCGACAGAAACGGTTCGATACCGTAGGCGCGGCGAAGCGCGTGGCATTTATCGCTGCCGGCGTCGAAATCATGACACATTCGCGGACGCCGTTCGTAAATTTTACAAGCCGTCGGTTTGCCGGTTTCAATTTGCAGAAAAGCGCAGACAAGTGTTTCGGCATCGCGGCGCAGATAGCGGTCAACCGTGATTTCATTTTCCCGACCTTCGATTGTGATGTCCCAATATTCTTCGGCGGAAAGATTCTCATCTTCGGACGGACGCACACCGACGCAAAGCATTGCCGCACAGCACGCGCCGCACGCTAAACAATCGGGAACCGGCGCGTCCGGCGGCGTGATTACGTTACCCGAGCGTTTGACGGATAAACCTTTCGGAATAATTTGCGGCGGCAGAAGATTTTGCCAGATTTGTTCATACATTGCGACAATCATCGGGTAAAATTCATCTTCCGCGATTTTATTTTGCCGTGTGATCTGAACAAATTCGGGTTTTAACATAAGCCTTTTTTAACGTCGGTATAAACTGACACTGAAATTGAAAGTTAAGAACGACTAAAACTACTGACATTATTTTAACTCGTCAAATTTTACGCGCATAAAAATTTCCGGGCAAAGTCCGCATCAAATCCTTTAAGTCCAAGCTGACCAGCGAACTATTTAAATCACCGAAAGATAAGCCGCTTTCAGCAAGCAAAACGTCAATATGTTTTGGCTCGTCAGCCGACAGAAGCGACCAGATTTTGCGCTCGTTTTCGTTTAAATTCGCGGGCGCAAGGTCTTGCTGTTTCGGCTTTTCGTCCGCCTGTTTTTCGTCCAATTTCGGCGGCAGGATCGCGGCGGAAATTTCCTGCGGCAACTCGGTAACGACATCTTGCCATTGCTGAACTAATTTTGCGCCGGATTTGATCAGATAATTCGTGCCGAACGAATTGCGCGACGTGATATTTCCCGGCACCGCCATTACTTCGCGGTTTTGTTCCATCGCCAATCTTGCAGTTATCAGCGAACCGCTTCTTTCCGACGCTTCGACAAGCAGAACGCCGTAGCTCAAACCGGAAATAATGCGGTTGCGATACGGAAAATTATCCTTGAGCGGCGGCGTTTCGAGCGGGAATTGCGAAACAATCGCGCCGCCCGATTCGAGAATTTCTTCGACGAGTTTTTTGTTTTCCTTCGGGTAAACATTGTCAATTCCCGTGCCGAGAACGGCGATAGTTTTGCCCGCGCCGCGAATCGCGCCGCGATGCGCCGCCGTGTCAATTCCGCGCGCCAAACCCGACACGACGCAAATTCCGTTTTCCGCTAAACCTCTGGAAAGCATTTCCGATGCGTTTTCGCCGTAAGTCGAGCATTTCCGCGAGCCGATCACGCCGACACACGGCGCGTCAAAACACTTTGCCCAATCGCCTTTGACATATAAAGTTATCGGCGGGTCGGCGATTTCGCGCAGCATAGACGGATAACTGCCGTCATCGAGAATCAAAACGTCGCCGCCGATTTCTTTTACCTTATTTAATTCTTCGACGGCTTTTTCGTGAAATTCGCGTTTCAGGATGCTTTCGACGGTTTCGGCGCGAAGCCGCAAAGATTCGAGTTCGCTCCGCGTGGCGTGAAAAACATTTTCGGCTGAACCGAATCTTTCAAGTAATTGCGTTGCTTTTCTCGGTCCAACGCCCGGTGTCATATTCAGCGAAATCCATTCTTTCATAATACTTATACTCTTTCCGGCTCGGAGAAAATGGTTTCCGAATGCGGAGCAATCTCGAATTTAATCAACTCGCCTTCCTTGATTTCGTCATACAGAGTTTTTGAAACTCTGACGGTGAATCCGCCGGCGCGTAGAAAAAAAGTGCGATAGCTTTTGCCTTGGTTTTTATTTCGCTGAAACTTAACTCTTTTTCCCTCGACCGGTGCGACGACAACCGATTTACTGCCTTCCCGTAAATCAGTGCGAAATTTTATTCCCGAACGAAATGAATTGATAAGCGAATAAATAACAAAAAAGCTAACGGGAATCAATAAAATAATGGACCACAAAGCAAAATTTACCGTCAGCAAAAAGATTATGCCCGCCAGTGCCAGAAAAATTATTAGACCGAAACCGAAACAACCGAAGTTTGCGTTTCTTTCGTTTTTCAGTTTATCAAGTTCTTTCTCGTTGAAAGGAACCCTTTGTATATTTGTTTCCATTTTTCGCAGTAATTGAAGAAATCCTGAAGATTTGGCGGAGGCGTGTCGGAGTCGAACCGACCCAAGACTGCTCTCACAGT
>JALHNX010000078.1 GCA_022843305.1 Pyrinomonadaceae bacterium
GTCTCTGACGTAAATCAATTCGGTAATCGTGTTATAAATTAAACTTTCCGCCGAAATTTCAAACGAGCCTTGTTCGACGTTCCAAAATATTCGATGATTCGAAAGTTTTCCCTCGTCAAAAATACGGTCAATCGAAGGCGTATCAACAAGCAGATGGTTGATGCCGGTTTCGCGCATAAACCGCATTGCTTCGGTTGTAAAGAAAGGCGGAATTTCCGTGAGATAAGTTTGCGATAATTTGCTTTCATCGTTCGGCAAAGTCCGAATTATCAAGGCTTTCGGCAATTCACCTGATTTGGAATCTTGAATCTTGAATCTTGAATCTGCCAACGTCTTTTCAATCTCTTTACACGTAATCAATAAATCATTTTCGTTCAAATCAACCGCATATGTTTCGTTTGAATCGGTGGCTTTTTCAGGCGTGACCGAAATCAAACGCGCCAAAATAAACGAATCCCGCAAACAATCGTGAACCGAAATCCGCTCGTGCGTGATGTGTCCGACGCATTCGGTATGTGTGCCGTTGCAGTGCGGAATGAGTTTGTATTGCTCGAAATTCACGCTTCCGCCGCGCCGCGTGTCGCCGACGATCTCGCCCGCTTTACACGCTTCGGAAACGGCTTTTTCAACGCCGTAAGCGTTCGGCTGTGCGCCGTTAAATTGCATTGGAATCGAAATGCCGAGCGGGTTTTCGCGGTTGATAATGAAAGTTTGACCGTTTATTTCGATGGAAAATTTCGTCATTATAAAGATTTTGCTTTTTCGACGGAAAGTTGATAAACGAATTCCAAACCGTCGGTTTCGTCAATTTGTTCGCCGATTTTTTCAAAGCCGAGTTTTTTGACGAGCGCGGTCGAAGCCGGATTGGTCGGCGAAACCGACGCGATAAAATTATCGAGCGGATGGCGTTTGACCGCCCATTTCAGCAAACCGCGAATCGCTTCTTCGGCAAATCCCTGACGGCGGTGCGGAAGAAATATCGTGTAGCCGAATTCGATTGCGTTCGGCGCAATCGAATTCAGATATTCAGGATTCGGGCGCGTGTGAAAACCGATAAAGCCGACCATTTCCAATGAAGCGCGCAACCCGACGGCGTGCAGTCCCCACGAAATATATTTGTCATCATTTCGATAATCGTCCATTCTGAGCCTGATGAGGTCTTTTTCCTCAAACCAATCCGGCGAAACCCGAAAGCCGATCAGCGAATCGGTTTTCTTCGTATCTTCGCGCAGACGGCTTTCAAAAATTCTTCCGTCATCAGCCGTAAAGATAAACGCGGTGTAATAATTTCCTGCAATTAATTTCTCCTTGCCGCTAAAAACGAAACAATGAAAACTTTTTATTTTTTGAGATTAAAACATTGCTCGTTTTCGTCCCAAAAGACATTTTCCTTATTTTTGTTCAACATATATTGCCAACGCGCCTTAATGATTTTTCTGCCGTGTTTTTCAATATATGTCCGTAAGAAGCTGTTTGAAAACTCGAAAGACGATACAAAAACAAGCATTATCAATTATCAATTAACTTTGAAGGGTTAAATCGTTGATTAACCTGAACAATAATTGATAATTGATAAATCCGGTTTTCGTTCTCAATCTTTCTGTGTTTTCAAACAGCTTCTAAAATTTCTTCGCCCATCGAATCTTTATCGTTGCACCCGGCGCAAAAATTCGGCTTCGGCTTGTGGCTTCTCAACCACCCTCAACTGTTCAACCGTTTCTTTTATTTCCAATTCATAGTTGATAACTTTCATTTCTTCATCTTAACAGATGTTCTCATTCTGTTTTGGTATTACTATTACTTGTTTCACGGGCGAAAAACCAAAACTGCGTAACGTGAGTTATCAAGAACCTTTAACCTTCAGCGAAAAAACGTCAATCAGCCGGGGTTGCAGCCGGCTGCCGTCTTCTTCCGGCTTGTCAATGGCGATAACATAGCCGGTTATTTCGTTTTCGGTCAGCCGAAAACGGATAAATTCCTTAAATTCCTCGATTCGACCGGCGCCGCCCGCTTCATTGTTATGCGCGTTGAAAGATAATGAAACAGCCAGATACCAACCGAGCCAGATACAGCTCATAATCAACCCGATAACTCCGGCGATTAATGATGGAACTATGGTGATTAATGAAGAAAGCAGACTTTTGAACAGCAAGGTAATCGAAGACATTGTCGCTTGCGAAAACGAAAAAATCGGTTGCTGGATAGCTTCATTTCGCAAATTCGCCTGCCAATCTCCGATAACTCCCTTACACGAAGCAAACGTATGGTTATGTGTGCTGTCGAATGTTAGATACGGTAAGGCGATCATCAAAGCACCGAAAACCAACCAAACGATAACCAAAACTACTCGCTGATTGTGCTTCATCAACTGCCATCCCAGTAATCCGAAGAGAATTACTAACAGCGCAGCGGCGGCAAATGTTATTGCGCTTCCCTTACTAACCAACAGAAAGGGAACCGTCAATTGCAGAAGCGCGTGCCAAATTCCCACAAAAATCATCGCCGCACGACCTTTCCAACTAAAGTCCGCCCCGCCGACATAATAGGCAAGCAGGATAATCAGGATACCGACCCCGACGCTTGCGAGAACAAAAATAATATCGGTTACCAGAAATGCCAGCCGGTTGTATTTTCCAAAAAGCCAAATTCCGGCGGCAATACTTACCACACTGAGAACGGTGCAGACCCACGGCAGAAGCCAGTCACGCACTCCGATCTCGCGTATCGAAGCTTGTTTAAATAGCCATTCGCTGTAGCGAAAACTCAAAACGGCAGAGGCGACCGACCAGATTAGCGTTAATAAAACCAACATACTCTGCCCGAACGGGGTCACATTATCACGGTAGGGTATGATCATTATCAGCCCGATAAATAAAAGAGCCGAGCTGAATAACACCAAACCGCCGAAAAAAACTTGTCTCAAGGAACCGCACAACTTTTGGACGAAGCCGAATTTTACCGGAATTTTTTGCTGTTCAAGACGGACTTCTTCGGAAATGGTTGCCGGATCTTTTTCAACGACAATTTCCTTTTCTCCCTTTCTCTTTTTGAGTCTGCTTTGTTTCCCCGATTTGGGAAACAAAATTGCGCTTGCCACGATTATGATCAGCGAGCCGATCAGCATACCGATTATCAAAACATATTCCCACGGACGATTTAATTGAATTTTCCCGACATAATATTGCGGTTTAGTGAGGTCGAAACATTGACCGCATAACTCGTTTGAACCTACTTTTTTTATTATCGGTAAAACCGTCGGTTGGATGATTACGGAATCTTCCGCAAGACCGACGATGGAAAAAGCATTTTGGATAATTTGCTTACTGCTTTGAGGCACCGTGGCGGTGAAATAGATAGTGAATGCGAGGACGAAACCGATTATTCCGATGCCGCCGCCGCGAAAAATACTTTTGAAATTAAAAAGCCGCCCTGAAATAAAGTTGCGCGACTCTTTTTCCGTAGGGTATAAGACCTGTTCCTGCAAATCGCCGAAAAAGGTTTGCGACGGGTGGTGAAATGCGCCGCCGAGTCCCGAGATGACCGAAGCGTAACTTTTTGCCGCCGGACGTTCAGCTTCAGACTCCTCGCGCGGCTTGGGTTGGTTTGACAATGGTCCCCAATATCTGGCGTAAAAGTGGTAATCGCCCGACAAATCCAGCCGGCACTGCCCGTCGTTTAATTTCGCGTCGCCCGAGCGTTCGGACAAATTGCCTTGACCTTCGTTGGGCATAAACGGCTGAGCCAATTTAAGCTGCGCAAACGATTCGGCTGATTTCTTATCGTCTGCTCTGGCAAATCTTCCGAAAGCCGTAGTCGGAGAACAGGTCGCCGTAATCAACTTTTGCGGAAAATCATCGAAGACGGGCGGTTGATTTCTTTCTTTTTCATCCTCGGGCAGATTATTCCACGCTTCGAGCGCATCTTCATAAAGCCTGCGTTTTATATCCTGAAAAAAATTCTGCTGATGCTCGTCAATCAGCCCGACTTCGGTATCTAATCCCCAAAGCCACCATCCGAAAGGCAGTTCCAGCGCGACATAACTGGAATCCTGAGAGCGCCTAAAGCCCGGAATCATTAATTGCGGAACTGAGGTGTCATCCTCCGCCGGCACATTTGCTTCGTAGCTGCCTTCCGGCTCCGCCTTTGTCGGACGGAGAAATTGCCGCCTGAATCCGTCAAGCTGATCATAATAATCATGGTTACCCGGAATGCCGAAAAGCCAACGACGAATTTTAAGATTATTTACTTCTTCAATTCGACCGTCTTTGTCGAGATTCTTCCAGAGATCTTCAAAAGCCCATTTAAAAGGCTGATAAAAACGACTGCCCAAAGTCGCATAATCGGAAAGATGATAGGAAGTATCGCCGCCGACCAGCAGAAATCTGCCTCTCGGCAGTTCGACCTTAAATTCTTCCGTTTTTTCCTTGATGACTTCGAGAGTTTCCGTATTTGAAGGCATTTCCATTACTGATTCTTTAACATACAAATTGCTTAAACTAAGATAAGCAATACTGTAGGTCGCCTTCATACCGTCGCCGGTGTCGGCGATATAATCAAACCAAAACTCCTTTTGCTGATTGCCGATTGTAAACAAATTACGTTCCGCCCGCATCCATTGGCGCGGATCGAGTTTGCTTCCGAAAGCCGTATAAAGCAGTGTTCCCTGAAGGCTCGCTATCAAATCGCGCCCGAGCAACCAGGCAACGGGGTTTTTAAGCCGTGGTCTAGGGTTTGTCATATCATTATTCTCCTTTATGGAATTACTTTCTTGCCGTTTAAAATGGTTTTAAGAGAGCCGGTAAAACTTATTTCAGGAAAAGCTTTTTGGTGAACCAAAATATAAAATGGAAATCCGGCAATCTTCGGGATACAAAGAAAAATCTGTAATACTATGAGTTAAAATCGGCAGGTTTTAAGAAAACCATTTACCAATTTTCTTTAATTAATATCGCTTTTCAATCCAATTCGCCTAATTTCGGGCTTTGGTCATAAAAGAACTTTGATTGACAAGAATTAAAATCTATTTCCAAATTTTTGTCAATCAAAATTCTTTTGCTTTGCTTTTTAGAATCCTAAGCCGTCTTTTGTTTTTTGCGGAACGGCTTCGGTTATTTTTGCGCCGGATTTCGACAAGGCTTTTGATAAAATAAATGCCTGTCACAAATTGCGGTTTCGTTCGTCTGATCAAAATTGCGATTTATTTTTGAGCCGCGGATAAACGCGGAAAACGCGGATTTATTTTGATTTAATCGGCGAAATCTGCGTCAATCCGCGGCGAAATGGTCTTTATTAATTGCTTAAAACTTTACCGTCAACGAAAAACCATTTGCCCAATTCTTTGCGAAAATTAGATTTTTCGTGATGAATCTGCGGTTTTCCGTCCGCGTCCGTGTAAAAGGCTTTAAATTCGACCGTTCCGCTTTTGTCGTTCGCTTCGCCTTCGGTTTTCGAGATAATTTCCAGATTTTCCCAGTTAGACGATCGCGCCCAAATTTTGATTGATTCCGCATCGTGAAACTTGCGCGTCGAAGGATGCGTCGTTCGCAAGATGTATTCAACCTGAACGGTCGCATACGCCGTAAAACGCGAACGCATCAATTCTTCCGCCGTCGCGGGTTTGGCGATTCCGCCGATAAAAGGCTGACAACAATCTTCAAATTCACGTTCCGAACAACAATAACAATTCATTTTTTGTTTTAATTATCAATATTTCGCCGAACGGTTTCAAACGAAATAAAATATTTTCTCGATGCCTGTCACAAACCCGAAACCTCAATCGTCTTGATTATTGAAAGCCGAAATTAAAAGGCTTAATTCATAAAAAAGGAGATCATAAATATCCTGGAACAAAGAATTAATGCATCCGAAAAAGGTCAGGGCGCGATGAAAGCGATGATGGGTTTGGAAATTTATCTGGCGAAATCGTCAATCGAAAAAAACTTGCTGCATTTGATTAAATACAGAGTTTCGCAAATCAACGGCTGTGCTTATTGTTTGGATATGCACTCGAAGGATTTACGCGCCGCGGGCGAAACCGAACAGCGGCTCTACGTTCTCGACGCGTGGCGCGAAGCCCCATTTTACACCGAACGCGAACGCGCCGCGCTTCTTTGGGCGGAAAACCTGACGAAAATCACCGAAGGACACGTGCCGGACGCGGTTTTTGAAGAAGTAAGAGAACAATTTTCCGAAGAAGAATTGATCGATTTGACGCTCGCGGTGACAACAATTAATTCATGGAATTGCATCGCCATTTCATTCCGCACCGAAGTCGGAACTTATCAGCCGTCTTCACTCGCGGCGCATTCGATGAAATAGGGTGGAAGATTTTTAATAAACGGATAAACGGAATTGTAAGTTTATCCGTTTATTTTCCCCATTACTTCGTTCAAATCAATCGCGCTCACATCGTCAATTTCCGCGCAGATTTCCATCAGAAGTTTATCCTGCGCGTTGCCTTTTTGTTTGGCGACCGCGTAAGGCAAATCTTCGCGGAATGTGACCATTGAATATTTCGAGAAATAGTCGGGAAAGGTTTGTTCGAGTTTGGTTTCGAGGGCGCGTTTCTTCTGAAAAGTTTCGTCGGCTACGGCATCGCGCATTTCGTAGAAATTTTCTTCCGCCATCTGTGCAATTGCGTCAGCGTTGGGTTTGCGAATGTTTGTAAATTCATCAAAAACAGTTTCCCAATGCGTGCCGTGTTTGTCGAGAAGTCCGTTTAAAATGCGGCAGTCTTCAAATGAAGCGTTCATTCCCTGCCCGTAAAACGGAACGACCGCGTGCGCCGAATCGCCGATGAGCAGAGATTTTCCGCCCGCATTCCACGGGAAACACTTGATCGTGCCGAGATTTCCGGTCGGGTTCGTGAAAAAATCTTCCGTCAAAGTCGGCATCAGCGGAATCGCGTCGGCGAAGTTCGTTTCAAAGAAATTCATCAGCGAAATTTCGTCGGTTAATTGTTCAAAACCATTGTCGCCTTTATGTGCTAAAAACAAAGTGCAGGTAAAACTGCCGTCAAAATTCGGCAAAGCGATCATCATAAACGAGTGCCGCGCCCAAATATGAAGCGCGTTTTTCTCCATTTGAAACACGTCAGAACCATCTGCGTAAGCGGATGGGTTTTCGGTCGAGTCCCGAAAATGCCGGGTTGTATCCGCCCGCTCACGCAGGCAGTTCTGACTCGGCGGAATGTGCAGTTCTTTATAACCGTGTGCGAGCCATTTTTGCGAAAAATCAAAACGCGGAACGCCGCCGTGAAGCATCGCGCTGCGGACGGCAGAACCCGCGCCGTCGGTCGCGACGAGCGTATCGCCTTTGACGATTTTTCCCGATTCAAATTCGGCTTCGCCCGAAGCGCAATCGAAATCAACACATTTTTCGTTGAAATAAAATCTAACGCCGTCATATTTTTCGGCTTCGTTCATCAGCTCGATGTTCAAACCGGCGCGTGAAACCGAGTTAATATATTCGCCTTTGCGTCCCGAATACGGAAGAAGTTTCCGGCTGCCGTCGAGCGCGTGAATCATTCGCCCGAACATCGGCACGGCTTCCGATAACATATATTCGTCCAGCCCGACTTCTTTCAACGCCGCGATTCCGCGATTCGAAAGCGCGAGATTGATCGAACGTCCCGCCGACATCGTTTCCTTCCGCATATCGCCGCGCGCCTCAAAAATTTCGCATTCGATGCCGCGCTTTGCCAGATAGATCGCCAGCAGCGAACCCGATAATCCTGCGCCGACGATGATTACTTTTTGTTTTGTCATAGTGCGAAAATATTTTCTCAAAACAATTTAAACTAATCAAAAAATACAGCGAAAAGTTTTGGAACGCTGTTTGCAAACTACAGGGCAAGCATCAAAAAGGTGTATTAAAAAAATACAAGGAGGAAATCATTATGGGTTTATTAAGAGGTGGATTAGCAGGGGCAGGCGCGTGGAAATTAGGCGGCGGTCTGATCAGCACAATTCTTATCTTTATTTTACTTTATTGGCTGCTCGGGTTCTTTATGAACTAATTTGAGAGCTAAATCTTAATACTTTATAAAGGACGCATTGTTTTCAATTGCGTCTTTTTTTTCGTTTAAAAACAGCCGAAACTGCGAAACATACAAATTTTCACAAATTTTTAATTCATTTTCGTAATATCCGAGTCGGTTGATTCCAAATATCAAAAAAGCTGTTGAAAATGTGCATTAAAACAGGACAAATCAATTCGCCGATTGCAAAGAGTTTTTCAAAATTTCCATGAATTTATAAACGTCCGAAAATGTATTATAAAGCGGCACAGGCGCGACGCGAATCACGTCAGGTTCGCGCCAATCGGCAATTACGCCGTTTTCCGTGATTGCGTTGAAAAGGTTTTTGTCCGAATTTTTGACACGAATCGAAAGCTGACAGCCGCGTTCCGACGGATTGACGGGCGTAATGACTTCGATTCGTTCGTCTTTAATTTCATTGAGCAGAAATTCCAGATAATTTGTTAATTTGACCGATTTTTCGCGCAAATTTTTCATTCCCGCTTCTTCAAAAATTTCAAGACTTGCCCGCAAGCTCGCCATCTGAAAGATCGGCGGATTCGACAATTGCCAGCCTTCCGCACCGCGCATCGGAACGAATTTATCATCCATCAAAAAGCGCGTTTCCTTGTCGTGTCCCCACCAGCCCGCAAAACGCGGCAGATCGAAATTTTGCGCGTGTCGTTCGTGAACAAAAACGCCCGCGATTCCGCCCGGACCTGAATTCAAGTATTTATACGAACACCACGCCGCAAAATCCACATTCCAATCGTGCAGATGAAGTTCGAGATTTCCCGCCGCGTGTGCCAGATCGAATCCGACGACCGCGCCAATCTCGTGTCCGATTTCGGTAATGCGTTTCATATCAAAGGCTTGCCCGGTGTAATAATTCACGCCGCCGAGCAAAACGAGCGCAATTTCGTCGCCGTTTTCGCGCAAAGTTTTTTCAATATCTTCGATGCGTAAAATCGTTTCGCCTTCACGCGGCGCGAGTTCGATAAGCGCGTTTTGAGTCCCGCCTTCAGGCGGCTTTTCGTTTATATTCTGACCAAAGTGTTGTTCATCTTCTTGCCGCCTGAAGGCGGGACTCAAAACATTGTGAAAATCAATCTGCGATTTTACCGCGTATTGATCCGACGGAAACGCATTTTTCTCGATCACGATCTTGTTGCGCTTTCCGTTCGGGCGATAAAACGAAACCATCAAAAGGTGCAGATTAACCGTCAAAGAATTCATCACGACAGTTTCAATCTCTTTCGCACCGACAACATTTGCCATCGGTTTTGTCAGAAATTCGTGATACGGCATCCACGCGCTTTTCGCGTGAAAATGTCCTTCAACGCCAAAGATTTCCCAATCCTTTAATTCCTGTTCAATATATTCGCGGACAGTTTTAGGCTGAAGCCCGAGCGAATTTCCCGTAAAATACAAAACATCTTCGCCCGATTCCTGTTTCGGAATATAAAATTTATCGCGGAATCTTTTTAGAGAATCCAGTTCGTCCATTTTGCGGGCGAAAGATTCGGTTGATTCAAAATTGATTTCTTGATTTGACATAATAAAATTGCCTACGAAATATATGAAAAACACGAAAATTAAATCAAATATTTTTTCGTATATTTCGTGTTTTTCGTAGGCAAAAAAAACTTAGATTCCCAATTCCGCTTTTGCTTCAGCAAATTTTTCGACCGCGAATTGCAAATCTTCAATCGAATGCGCCGCCGAAACCTGCGTTCTGATTCGCGCTTTGCCTTTTGGAACAACCGGAAACGAAAAGGGAATCACATAAACGCCTTTTTTCAAAAGCGATTCAGCCATCTTGACCGCCGGCTGCGCGTCGCCGAACATGACGGGAACAATCGGATGTTCGCCGGGTAAAATCGTAAGTCCGATTTTTGATAATTCTTCGCGGAAAAAGCGCGTGTTTTCGGCTAATTTATCGCGCAATTCGGTTGAATTATTTAACATATCAATCGCCGCGATTGACGCGCCGACGATTGACGGCGCGACCGAATTTGAAAATAAGTAAGGACGCGAACGTTGACGCAGAAGTTCGACAATTTCTTTTCGCGCCGAAGTATAACCGCCCGACGCGCCGCCGAGAGCTTTGCCGAGCGTTCCCGTAATGATGTCAACTCTGTCCATCACGTTATGAAATTCGTGCGTTCCTTTTCCTGTATTGCCGACAAATCCGACGGCGTGCGAATCGTCAACCATCACGAGCGCGTCGTATTTTTCCGCTAAATCGCAGATTTCGTCGAGCTTGGCGATGTATCCGTCCATCGAAAAAACGCCGTCTGTCGCAATCAGACGGTTTCGCGCTGAACTTGATTCTTTCAATTTTTCTTCGAGGTCATTCATATCGCCGTTCTTATAGCGAAAACGCTGCGCCTTGCACAAACGAACGCCGTCGATGATGCTCGCGTGATTTAATTCGTCTGAGATGACGGCGTCTTCTTCCGAAAGGATCGTCTCGAAAAGCCCGCCGTTCGCGTCGAAACAGGACGTGTAAAGAATCGTGTCTTCCGTCCCCAAAAACTCGCTGATCTTGCGTTCGAGTTCCTTATGAATCGCCTGCGTCCCGCAAATAAACCGCACACTCGAAAGCCCGTAACCCCACGCATCTAAGGCTTTATGCGCCGCCGCAACAATCGCCGGATGATCCGACAACCCCAAATAATTATTCGCACACATATTCAAAACTTCCTGATTGGAAACTTCGATCCGTGCATCCTGCGGACTCTCGATCACGCGTTCGTTTTTATAAAGCCCCGCTTCTCTGATTTCGTTAATTGTATTTTCTAATTGATTTTGAATTTTGCCGTACATAAAAATTTATAAAATTGTCTATGAAAAATCTTAATTACTAATTTTCTTTTTCCAATAATAAATTGGAGCGTCTTCGGTAGCAGCCATAAAATAACCTAAACCGGAATTTGGAGTGTTTTTGTCTTCTACAAAATCTTCGTGACGCAAAGGATGCCAACTAGAATCTCGTAAATATCCATTGTGTTCCATAATTTCCTTAGGTAATTCCTTTAATATTTCTTGTTGATAATCAAATAAACTGCCGCCATTTGCACCGCCACGCATAAAAGGATGCTTTAGTTGAACATGGTCATCTTCCCAACCGCAAATGTCGCAAATATTATAACTTCCCGGCGGTTCCTCGAAAATTAGAAACCCACAAGATGGACAAGGATAATTTAGTTCACTCATAAATTCGCGCACAGGTCAGAACCATCTGCGGTAGCGGATGGTTTAAGTTTAGCATTTCAAGACTTAACCAAACATCCCACTTCACCGCGTTCAACCGCCCGCTACCGCAGGCGGTTCTGACCTGTGCAAGACGAGTCGGAACCATCTGCGGTAGCGGATGGTTTAAGTTTAGCAATTGGAAGTTTTAATATAAACATTCGAGTTAACTATATTCAACCGCCCGCTACCGCAGGCGGTTCTGACTTGTTTGCCGACTCGCGCAGCCGACTTCTAATCAAAGTCCGGCAAGTCGTCGCCCTGTCCGTTAATAACATAGTCAATTGCCGCCGCGAAGCTTTTTTCGTTCCACAAATATCTTTTACTGCCTTTATCCGCCCACGGACTTTTTTCATTTTGCCAGCAACCGCTTTGGCGCATTTCTCTGGTTGCGTTCGCTTTGAAGGCGTTGAGCGCAATTTCCGGTTTCTTCGCGCCGATTGAAACGACCGTATGAACGTGATTTGTCCTGACATTTATCGCCTGCAAATGCCATTTGCGAACGCCGCAAGTTTCACGAATCGCTTTTTCAACCGCGTTTCTTTGTTCGGCATTGAGCGAAACAATTTCATTTTTCAATCTTTGCTGATTAGTTTCAAGCCATTTTTCATTTTGCGGCAAGCGATGCGTTTGATATTGATTCCGAAACCGATTGATCGACCCGCGCCCGTCGCCGTGAAGCCACGTTCCATAACATCGAAACGTAATCAAAAAAGCCAGCGGTATATCCGTATCATTCCACATAAAATTTGCTGATGGTCACTAAGTCAGAACCATCTGCGGTAGCGGATGGTTTAAGTTTGTTGACTCGAAACTCAAAACTAGAAATTTTTAACGCCATCATTATTCAATAAACATCTCAATCGCTCAACTTAAACCGCCCGCTGCCGCAGGCGGTTCTGACATTTAAGACGCAAAAATTCCTTTTACCGCCGGAAGTTTTTGCGCTTTGCGCCACGAAGATATTTGACCGCAATGATGTCCTTCGTGGAAGACCAGTATTTGCAGGTGATGCCCGATGGTCGGCTGGGTTTGCGCCAATGTTTCGTCCGGCGTCGGTTGGTCAAGGCTTTTCATCTGACAAAGTGTGTCGAGTCTGAGCAATCCTGTCTCGGTCAATCTTTCAACGAGAAATTGTTTCGAGTCGTAATTTTCGTTGCTCGAATGCGGCTTTGAATTCGGTCCGTATTTATTCAATAAATCCATAAAATCCGCCGAAAGTTCGCGAACTTTGAGCATTGATAGAAGATAATCATCGCCCAAAAGCAAATGTCCGAGAATCCAAGCCGGATGATTTTCTTTGGCGGAAGTTTGCCGACACATCTGATCATCGCGCAAATCTTCGACAAGGCAAAGTGTCTGTTTTCGGGCATTTTCAAGTGACCAAATCAATAAATCGCTCATTTGTTTAAGAAATATCAGTCCAATTCAAAATCACTTTGCTTGAATATCTTCGAGCATTACGTTCCGGCGATTCGGACTTTTGTTTCGGTTACGGTGACGAATTGTTCGGGCAGTTTTTCGGCGTAATTTTCAAGTAATTTTTCTAAAACCTGAATCTTGTTGCCGCTCTTTCATCGTCAAGTCGCATAAAAATAATGCCGTGATGTGTGCGCCGTTCACGAAAAATCATTTCGCCAAAGTCTTTATCGTTGGTTATCAGAATCCAGTTTTCGACAAAAGCTTTGGTTAAGACTTCATCATCGGTCATTCCGCGCGCTTCGTCGAAAACGGAAAAGACTTCGTAATCTGCATCACGAAGCCATTTAGCAACTTTCGCGCCGGTGCATTCGTCAACCAGAAAACGCATTTTATGCCGTCTCCAACATTAGCGGCATAAACTCCGTTTTGCTCATTGATTCCTTTGCAAAAAGCAAACACGCCTGAATATCTTCGAGCGTTAGACCATCGTATTCATCCAAAATCTCTTCGATGCTTGCGCCGTGAGCCAAAAGATTTAAGATAAATTCCACCGTCAGGCGCGTTCCGCGAATGACGGGTTTGCCGACCATAACTTTCGGATTTAGCGTAATTCTTTCAAGTAAAGTTTCGTCGTTCATAATTTGATTTTACACGATTAAGATTTTAAAGAAACAAATTTAAATCTCGCTCCAATCCAATATCACTTTGCCTGAATTTCCTTGTTTCATCACTTCAAAACCTTGCTTAAAATCTTTGTAGGAATAACGATGCGTGATGACGGGTTCGATGTTTAAACCGCCTTCGACGAGGACGTTCATCTGATACCACGTTTCATACATTTCGCGCCCATAAATTCCTTTGACGGTGAGCATATTGAAAATGACGGTTTTCCAGTTGATCGAAAATTCTTCGGGCGGAATTCCCAAAAACGCGATGTTTCCGCCGTGCGTCATATTGGCGAGCATATCGCGGAACGCCTGCGCACTGCCCGACATTTCCATTCCGACATCGAAGCCTTCTTTCATTCCGAGTTTTTTCTGATAATCGGCAATCGAAATTTCGGTGACGTTGATCGCGTGTTCGATGCCGTTGGCGCGGGCTAGTTCGAGACGTTTCGGATTAACGTCGGTAATGACGATGTGCCGTGCGCCGGCGTGTTTGGCGACCGCCGCCGCCATAATTCCGATCGGTCCCGCGCCGGTAATCAAAACGTCTTCGCTGAAAACTTCAAAGGCGAGCGCGGTGTGAACCGCGTTTCCGAACGGGTCGAAAATCGCCGCAACTTCTAAATTAACATTCGGATTATGTTTCCATATATTGGTGTATGGAACAGCCATAAATTCGGCAAAACCGCCGTCCGTATTGACACCGTAGCCGAGCGTATGAGCGCATTTGAAACGTCTTCCGGCAAGACAATTCCGACATCTTCCGCAAACCAGATGACCTTCGACCGAAACAATATCGCCAGTGTGGAAATCGCTGACATTTGAGCCGACTTCAACGATTTCGCCGACGATTTCGTGTCCGAGAACGGTCGGAACTTTGATCGTGCTTTGCGCCCAAGCGTCCCAATTCCAAATGTGAACGTCCGTGCCGCAAATTCCGGTTTTCAAAACGCGGATCAAAACATCGTTAATGCTAATTGTCGGTTCGGGAACGTCTTCGAGCCAAAGTCCTTCTTCGGCTTTGCTTTTTACAATTGCTTTCATAATTTTATTCTAAGAATTTTTGTTTCCCTTTGCATCTTTGCGCCTTTGCGGGAAACTATTTTCTCACGCAAAGGTGCAAAGACCGCAAAGGAAACATTATTTCATTGTTTCCAAGATCGCTTTGATGTCCGTTTCGGTCGTGTCGGGATTGATAAAACAAAACCGCGCGACCGTTTCGAATTCGCTGCCGTGCCGCACTTTTGTCGGCGCGACCAAGGCGAAACCCGCTTTATGATTTTTGTATGTCCAGTTTCGATAATCTTCCGCCGTCCAGCCGTGACGGCGAAACAGAACACACGACAAACTCGGTTCGCGGACAAGTTCAGTGTGTTCGACTTCGGTGATTAATCTTCCGGCGGTTTGGGCAAGTGCGATTCCGTCTTCGACGGCTTTTTCGTAACGATTCGTACCGTGCATTGCGAGCGAAAACCAGAGCGGCAAGCCGCGAATCCGGCGCGTTAGTTGAATTTGATAATCCGACGGGTTAAACCCTTGCGCTCCCGGATCGGAAAAAATGTCGAGATAAGAACCTTCCTGCGCGTGCGCGGCTTTTGCCTGTTCGGGGTCGCGGTAGATGACCGCGCCGCAGTCGTAGGGCGAAAAAAGCCATTTGTGCGGGTCAATCGTCACCGAGTCGGCGTGTTCGATGCCGTTAAAAAGATGCCGCACGGATTTTGCCGCGAGTGCGCCGCCGCCGTAAGCCGCGTCCACGTGAAACCACAGATTTTCGCGCTTGCAGATTTCCGCGATCCCGTCCAGATCGTCAATAATTCCGGCGTTCGTCGTGCCGCCCGTCGCGATCACGGCAAACACGCGGCTTCGATCTTCGGGCGTTAAATTTTCTAAGGTTTCGTTCAATTGCGCGGCTTCAAAACAATCTTCGGTTTGAACGGAAATTACGTCAACGTCGATTACTTTTGCCATCGCCCGGACGGACGAATGCGCTGAAATTGCCGCGATAACAATGCCGCGCGTCGTTTTTTTGCTCTCGTCCAGCGCGCGCCAGTTCTCACGCGCCGCGACCATCGCCGAAAGATTCGCTTCCGTGCCGCCGCTCGTAAAAACTCCGAACGCGGGCGCGGGCATTCCCGTGAGTTTAACCAGCCAGCGCATCGCCTGCATTTCGGCGAAAATACAGCCCGCGCCTTCGAGCCAGAATGCGCCGTGAACATTTGCCGCCGATGTTACAAGGTCGAACATCACGGCGGCGCGCGTCGGCGAAGCAGGCACGAACGCGAGATGACGCGGATGATTGATCGGAATGCTCGCCTTGATCAAAACGTCACGAAAAAGCGCGAACGCCTTTTCGCCGGAAATTCCTTCGGGCGTGACGGTTTCGCCGACGAGTGCTGATAATTCCGCTTCGCTTTTCGGAAATCCGAGCTGCGGATCGGTGTCCGTGATCCGCTTGATGGCGAATTTGATGACATCCAAGGTCATTTCCACCAGATCGATATCGACGTTGTGCATATAAATTTTGGTTATTTTCGGATTAACGAAAAGCTACCTTGTAATTATCGGCAATTTTGTGATTTCAGACAATTTCAGACGAATGTTTTCCAGTTCGTTTTTCGGGATCGTCTTGATTTGCGTGAAACCGTTCTCGAATTCGACGCTGTTGCCGCGCGTTTCGAGAAAATATTCGTGCGGGACGGGACGCGTCGGCAGATTGAGCTGAACTTCGTCGGGTTTTATAGTGTGAAAAATTTCGGCGAGCTTTTCGGTTTCAAAATCGTTCGGCGGGCGCAGGATCATCGTTTGAATCGCCAGAAAACCGTCAAATTCGCAGCGCAGTTCAACGATGCCGGAAATTATCGTTTCAAGCGAAATTCCTTCGTGCGGATGGTCAACGCGTTTTAGAACATCGTCCGACCACGCATCGAGCTTGCAGTAAATTTTATCGGCTTTCAAAAGCTCACGGCGGACTTCTTTATCATACAAAAGCGTCGAATTTGTCAGAACGACAATCGGTTTATGCGTGATTTGCTTAATTTTTTCAATAACTTCGCCGAGGTTTGCGGCAAGCGTCGGCTCGCCGCTGCCCGAAAATGTGATGACATCCGCCTTCTGCCAATCCGAGTTTTGCAGATCATTTAAAATCTTTGCGGTCGAAACAAAAACTTCGCGCTGCGTTGTCACGCGGTTGATTTTTCCGAGCTGGCAATAGACGCATTCAAACGAACAGATCGAACCGACGCACAACAGATCAACCCCGAGCGACAATCCCAAACGCCACGAATTGACGGGTCCGTAAATGGTTGATAGATTCGCGTTTGTCATACATTCAGATAATAACCGATAACAACCGAAAACGCCGTCAGCGTGCCGTAAACGACTTCCCAAATGCCGATTCTCATTGCCTTAACTTTGCGGCGATACGGCGACAAACCGATTGCTGTGCGTCCGAGCAAAACCGCGAACATCAGAACAGTTAAAAGCGGACTTAAGTGATAAAAAGCCAGCGCGCCGATAATCGCCAAAGCGAAAACCTGCAAAAAAACCGGCACAAATCTCGAAAACGGTTTTCCTTTTTCAAGTTTCAGGCGGTTTCTGACGTAAAGAATCGAAGGAATCAGCCGCGCGACGAAAATCGCCCAAAGAGCAATCGCTGCCGGAAACGTCCAATTATCGGCGAGCGCAATTACGGCAACCGACGAAGAAATCGCAATTGCGCCCGTCAGTTCGGGCAAAAGCTGTCGGCTTTTGCGTGAAGCGTCGCAGTAAATCTGGTAAAAAGCAAGCGGCAAAATAAACAGAAACGGCAGAAAAGCGTCCGGTTTAACGAAAAGGAAACTGCCGATCAAGCCGACCAGAAAAATCGCGCCGTAGATCAAAACGAATTTTCGCGCGACCGCCGTTTGCGGCAAATCGCGTTTCGCCTGCCAATCGTTGAGCAGAACTTTGAGCGGTTGGCGCGTCAGAAAAGCGCCGACGACCAACAGGGAAATCCAGATCGCCGCCGGCGAGAATGCGATCAGCAAACCCGCCGTTAAAGGTTCAAACACGAATCCCCACGAACCGTGTTCGATCGGCAGAGCGATGGCTTTGGTGTTGACCTTTCGCGGAACCGGAATTGCTGAAACCTCGGCTGACATAATTCTTAACCTATCGCTGCGAATATTTCGTTTTCAAGCTCGATAGCCTTCGGAAACAAAACATTATTTTCCAGATGAATGTGCTGATGCAGGTCTTTTTCAAAGGCTTCGAGCCGCGTCAGCAATGCCGTATAGCTCGGACAGGCGTTTTCGGGAATTTTATAATCGCCCGAAACTTCGCGCATTTGTTTTAAAATATCGCCTGCCGCATCATGTTCGCGCATCATCATTCCGACCGGATTTTTGACCGTTCCGAAATGCGGCATCGGAACTTTTGTCTGCTTGATTTTGAAATCTTCCAGTTCGTTGATATACGGAAACAAAACCTGTTCTTCTTTCATCAAATGCGGCATCAGATCGGCGCAAAGTTCGCTGAAAAGCTGTTCTAAAGCGTAAAGTTCCGGGTGATTTTCGCCGTGTTTGCCTGAAACTTTAACCATCAAAGGCGATAAGTTTGTGATTTCATCCCGCGTGTAAACGTGATGTTTGTCAACGATATATTCAATTAATTTGCTCAAACTCGCGGTCTTTACCCAATCGAGTTCGCTTTCCGCCGGACTTTCCAGATAAACGGAAAGTTCCCGCAAAACATTTTCGGCATCCGCGCCCGCCGTTTGGCAGGCATCGAGAACCAGACGGTTTCCGCCGCAGCAAAAATCTATCTTGTGATTTTCAAAAACCTTCGTCGTCAAAGGCATTTCGAGCGCGATCTCGCGCACCGTTTTGGTCGTTAAATTATTCATCATAAATTCCTCCGTGAATTATTACTGATTTGATACTACAGCGAAATTCGGCAGGGAAATATGATTGCAATCATATATGAAAAATAAAGATTTGTTTCAATAACTCACTTTTTGCCATCGAAATTCAAGGCACAGCCTTAAATTTCTTGAAATCTGCCCGGAAAGGCAGAGCCTTTCCGCACATCGGGCGGCAGAGCCGCAAAATATATCAAACTGCGAAAGGTGAGTTATTGAAACAAATCTTTATTCAAACCAAGCCATTTCAAAGCCGCACCGTGAAGCATTTCGGCTTTCGTTCCCTCGTCGAATTTTGATGTTTCGATCAATTTTCCGGGTTCGAGTTCGCCGAGCGGAAACGGATAATCCGTGCCAAGCGCGATTTTGTCAGCGCCGACTAATTTCACGAGATATTCGAGCATAAGAGCGTCGTGAACGAGCGAATCGAGCCAGAATTTGCCCAAATATTCGCGCGGATTTCGCGGATTATCAACCGCGACCAGATCAGGACGAACTTCAAAGCCGTGTTCGATTCTGCCCAAAGTGTAGGGAAACGAACCGCCGCCGTGCGCGAAACAAATTCGCAGGTTTTGACATTTTTCCAAAACGCCCGAAAAGATCATTGAGCAAATCGCCCGCGAAGTTTCCGCCGGCATTCCGACGAGCCACGGCAGCCAGTATTTCTGAATATCTTTCTCGCCCATCATTTCCCAAGGATGCACGAAAACCGCCATTCCGAGTTCTTCGCAAGCCTTAAAAAAATCAAAAAATTGCGGTTCGCCCAAATTCAATTGATTGACGTTCGAGCCGATCTGCACGCCGACAAGTCCGATTTTCTTGCATCTTTCCAGTTCACGAATTGCAAGTTTTGTATCTTGAAGCGGAACTGTTCCGAGTCCGATAAATTTTCGGGGAAATTCGCCGACGATTTCCGCAATTCCGTCATTCAAAAACTCGGAAATCTCCGCGCCGTCGTTTGGTTTTGCCCAATACGAAAACATCACGGGAACGGTCGAAAGAACCTGCACATTAACGCCGAACGCGTCGCTTTCTTCGATGCGTCTTTCGGCTGACCAGCAATTGTCTTCGATCTCGCGGAAAAACTTTCCGTCGTCCTTGAGCATCCGCGCACAGCACGGTTTGTGATGTTCGAGCGTGATAAACCCGCCGTAGCCGAATTTTTCCTTCCAGCGCGGAATGTCGCGCGGCAAAATATGTGTGTGAACGTCAATTTTCAGCATAAAGTTAAAATTTTAACTCGATTTCTGCGCCTGTTAATGTTCGGAGTTTATCAATTACCGCGGTTCGTTGATTTTGCCATAACGAACTGCGTGCCGCACCTTCCAATTGTTCCAATTCGGGCGGCGCATCAACTTTCTTTTCAACTTGAACGGTTCTCGAATAGATATTTTTTCCGACCCGATAGTATTCCTGCTTGGTGGTATAAACTGTCCGGCTTTGACTCAGATCAACGCTTTTCAGGTCTTCCAGAGACTCCGCCGACGAACTGAATCCGCAAATTATTTGACCGTTATTTTGCAGATCAACAACAAATACACCGAGTTCGCTCTTGCCGCGTTGATAATTTTCTTTGCCGGCAACCTGCGGATTTTTCAATTCCATAATCCGCATCACGATCAAATAACGATACGCGGAAACCCGCATGAAATCTTTTTCGAGGTTGCTTCCGTCGTTGTTTATGACGGATTTGCTCAGAGGATTTTTATCGCCCGTCCAGCGCAGAGTCCGCAGAGTTCTGCCTCCTAAAAGCAAATCGAAATCGGCTTTTTCATCCGCCTCGAAAAGATTTTCGAGCATCATAAAATCCGCATTAAACTGCTCCGTCTTTTCATTAAAAACAATTTGCGGCTGAATATTTTGACAGGAACCCGGTTCGCTTTGCTCGACGTTTGCCGCAATCTCTTTCAAAAAGCCGCGTTTCTTTTCGAATTCGGGTTTATATCTTGCAATAACATCAGCCGCACTCGGATTACAACCCGCACAGCAGAGCAGCATCAGCAGAAAAATGAATTTCAGATTTTTATATTGAAAAAGTTTTCGCATTAACGGCTGACGATAAACAAAGGTTGAACTGCTATTTTTCGACACTTAAAAAATCAGCTTTTAGAATTCCGGTTTTTAGCCGATTTCTTCTTTTCATAGTGTTTAATTTTAGCTTGATAAATTAATTGTTAAACAAATTGTCGATCTTCTCAAAAAGTGGAACGAAATCATTAAAATCTGATTTATTTAAGCCACACAAAATGTTGGGTAAATTTCTTTTGACACCATCTTTAATTTTTAAGTAATTACGATCTAAGATTGACTTTTCTTCTACTAAATTATTATCAGTAAGTATTTGATCTGGCAATAAATTCTCAATCTCGACATGACTGCCGAATACACCATCTTTGATTTTACTAACCAAACAATTGTGTCTTGTTGGAACTGGTATTAACAATGCATAAAAACACTCATGTTGATTACGTTTTTTATATACACCCGTTGATGTATCGCCATGAATTGTATTATCCCAGTTATTTTGATTTCTTAAGAGATAAAACTTTTCACATCCTTCAGTGTCAAAATCAAAAAGTCCTATAATCTTTTTGTGTTCATAACCATCAGTGTTTGGCATAGAAAGCATTCCTGCAACTTTTCCCGCCCCTTCAGCTCTTCTAATCGTAAAATAACAATTCTCACGAAATAACTCATCATAATTTTCAGCGTTACAATCAATATCACGCAGTTTTAAATAAGAAATTTTGTAAATAGAATCCAGTTTATCTTCAACAACTAAAATCGGCTTTTCATATTCTTCGATTTTAAGTCTAACGCTATCTAATTCTTTAATACTGGCAAATAATTTCTTGTTCAAATCTTTTATCAATTCTTTACTTACTCTTTTTCGATCTTCTGATGATAATTTTGACTTCGCAATTTCTAGACTTTGCTCATTTAATCGTTCCTGTAAACTTTCTACAATTCTTGATTCTTGAATTATTCCAAGATCATCACAAGTTTTTTCCCATTCATTATTTTTTTCGTCAAATCTAGTAACATAAGATGTGTAATTTGTAGATGCATTCTTCCAAACTCGGTAAATTGATACATCGCTTGATCTATTAATACCTGTTAATTTTGAAAGTTCTAACCTTTTATCTGATTTCTTTAACTGAGTATTAGCCTCAATTTCTAGCTCTTTTTCAGTAAATTGTCTTTTAAGTGATAAAAATTCTTTGGTGTGAGTTGTAATAAATATTTGCTTCTTTTGAGAATATTTAGTTAAAAATTCATTTCCAATTTTTCTGATATTTTTTGCTTCATAGGAATTTTCAGGCTCCTCAAATCCCCAAATAATATTCTTTCTAGAATTTCTAGAAATTTCATCAAGTATTTCAGGTATAAAGCGGGCTTGAATTCCATCTCCGCGCTCAAACAAGGAAATCTCATTCTCTGTTATAACTGACAAAGTTCTGAAGAAATCAACAAGAGTTGAAGGAATATAAAAATTAGCATCTACACCGCTACTTAACTGAAATTTACTAAACAGTTCCTTAGTTTCAGTTGTTAGCATTTCGTTGAATTGCCGAGATGATGTTGCAAACTTATTCTCTTTATTTTTACTTTCCTTTTCAAAAAGATGTTTTTGCAGCTTTTCAAAAAGATAATTGAAAAAAAGTTTATCTTTTATGGCAGGAACATATTCAAACTTAAAATTGTTGAGAAAATTTGTAACTTGGGCATTTCCTCTAAGATCAGTTTGATATACATATTCACCAGCAAAATTATTTTTTTGTGAATACAATCTCGCAATCCAAAATGATTTTGGTAAGCCTCTTTGATTCTTTTCATTATTAAAAAATAATTTTATTGAAATCACTTCATCTGATCTTCTTACGTCTTTTAGCTCTTCTATTAATTGTTTTGATTTTTGCTTCGCTTTTCTCTCTTCTACTTCTTTATCAAATCTCAACGCGACTATTTTAGAGAAATCTCTGTCTTTATCGAATTGAATTCCTGGAGATATTTCATTATTAAAAAATAGATTTAAGGCGCGAAGCACATTAGATTTACCAGAATCATTAGCACCAGAAAAAATGTTCAAATCTTTGAGGTTATCAATTCTTACTTTTTCTTGTTCTTTTCCCCCATCAAACGATCTGAAATGCTTGATTTCAATTTTTTCAATTATATCCATAGGTTTTTCTGATTATTGAGACTAAGTTAAACTTAAAAAAAGAAACTTTTTTAAGAGAAATTGAGAATGAATCTATCTTGATTTATTTCAACTCACAACCGGCGGCGGCTCCATTACGCTGCCGCAATTTTTGCAGGTTCGCAAATTTTCATCGCCGTAGAATCGTTTGAAAACGCCCTGAAATTGATTAATAATATCGGTCAATTCAAAATATTCCTCGTAAAGTTTCGCGTTGCAGTTTTCGCAGAACCACAGTAAACCGTCGAGTTCGCCGTTCCGCCGTTTGCGTTCGATGACGAGTCCGACCGTATTTTCGCCGCGAATCGGATTATGCGGAATTCTCGGCGGAAGCAGAAAAATTTCGCCTTCACGAATCGGAACGTCAACCGCTTTGCCGTTTTCCTGAATTTTGACGAGAATATCGCCTTCCAGTTGATAGAAAAATTCCTCGCCCTCGTCGAAATGATAATCCTTGCGCGAGTTCGGTCCGCCGACGACCATCACGATAAATTCCGCGTCCTCGTAAACGCATTTGTTGCCGACCGGCGGTTTCAGCAAATGACGATGCTCGTCAATCCATTGTTTGAAATTAAAAGGTCTTCTGATCTGCATAATATTTCTACCTCGCTAAATCTCGATCAAGCCAAGACTGATCTTGACGGCTGAATCAACTTTTTTAAGCGTTGAATCTTTAATTTTTCCTAGTTTTTTCGTTAATCTTTGGCAATCAATCGAGCGAATTTGATTGAGCAATACGACCGAATCTTGTTTCAAACCGCCTTCGCCGTCGGAAATTTCAACTTCCGTCGGATAGAGCGTATCGTCAAATTTTGAAGTAATTGCCGCAACAATCGTAATCGGGCTGTGTTCGTTGGCAATGTCGTTTTGAATTATCAGAGCGGGACGAGTTTTTTTAATTTCCGAGCCGAGCGTCGGATCGAAATTGACAAGATAAACCTCGCCGCGAATAGGCGTTAGCCTTTTTGCCATAATTCTTCCTCAACGTCAAACCATTCTTCCGCAACGGATAAATCTCTCCGGCTTCTGGCAATTGCGCCCGCTTTCAAATTTTCACGCAATTCCGCGCCTTTCGTTTGTTTGACATAGCTTCTGATCGCCATATCAATAAAAACACTTCGCTCACCTTTATCCGCAACGGTTTCGAGCAGCGCAACGGTTGATTCGGGTAATGTTATGTTGATGCGTTTGTGTGCATTTCTTTTCATAACACGAATTATACACACTCCTGGTGAGTATTAACAATGAGTATTAAATTAAATTTCTAAAATTTTATTAATCGTTCGCCAAAGTCGGGCGGTTGCGGGCGTTTTGAGTTTGTTGTCAATGTATTTTTTGCCCAGCAAACTGTTCGCCACGCCTTCGCGTAAAAGACAGTAAACTTCGCGGTTGCGGACGGCAAATTTTTCCGATTCGCGGTTGTTCGATAAAAGCATCGCCGTTTTTTCGTCCGACAATTTTTCCGCCAAAAAGACGAGATGAAAGAGCCTGTCTTCAAATTCTTCGCCCGCAAACGGGTTGTTTTCAACCGCGTCTTTTATTTCGTTTATCGAACGCACCATGACGGGCGTTTTGAAAAATTCCTTTTCGACTGCCGCTTCGATCTTCGCCGCGAGTCTTTCGTCGTCGGTTTCGTCCGATTCAAAAACGACGTTGCCGCTTTGAATATAGGTTTTGACATTCCCGAAATCTAAATCCCGAAACACTTCGCGCAGACGTTCCATTTTTATCGAAGTTCGTCCGCCGACATTGATGCCGCGCAGGAATGCCGCGTATTTCATACAAAAAGTTTCCTCATTTTGACGCAGATTATCTCGACATTTTCGCCGACCGG